>DATLZJ010000840.1:0-5404 GCA_035574055.1 Caldilineaceae bacterium | reverse complement strand
CGGCAGATGGTCAGCATAACGCGCCGCCAGCGCCCGCCTCGTCTCGTTCCACTTGTCCAGATAGGGCAGCTTGGCGCGCAAGATGGCGGCCTGTACTTCGTCCAGGCGGCTGTTCATGCCCTGGGTCTGGGAGACATAGCGGGTCTGGGGCGTCCACCCATACTCTCGCAGCAGGCGCACCTGCTCCACCAGCGCCGGGTCGCGGCTGACCACCGCGCCGCCGTCGCCCAGCGCGCCCAAGTTCTTGGTGGGGTAAAAGGAGAAGCAGCCCAGGTCGCCCCACGCGCCCACAGCGCGTCCCCGGTAGGTTGCTCCGTGGGCCTGGGCGCAGTCCTCAATCACGCGCAGCCCTGCCGGGCGCGCCACCGCCAAAATCGCCTCCAGGTCGGCGGGATGGCCGTAAAGGTGAACGGGGATGACCGCCTTGGTGCGTGGGGTGATGGCCGCCGCCAACGCCGCCGGGTCCAGGGTATAGGTGACCGGGTCCACATCCACAAAGACCGGCGTGGCTCCGACCAGGCGGACGGCCGCCGCGGTCGCCACGGCTGTATGGGACACGGTGATCACCTCATCGCCTGACCCCACGCCACAGGCGCGCAGCGCCAGGTGCAGCGCATCGGTGCCTGAGTTCACCCCGACACAGCCGAGCGGCGTCCCCCCTTTCTGCGACAGATAGGCCGCAAACTCCGCCTCAAAGGCGGCAACCTCCTGGCCCAGAATGTACCAACCGCTGTTCAAGGCGCGGGCCACCGCGGCGTCAATCTCGCCGCGTAGGGCCAGGTAATGGTCGCGCAGGTCAATAAAGGGGATGGGTTCCATACGATGACTACACCGGTCTTACCAATATATGTCCTTATATATGTCCTTACCAATAATAGCGGCGGTTCTGCCGGTAATAGGCGATCATGCGCGCCAACCCCTCCTCCAACGGAGTGACCGGCTCCCACCCCAACGCGGCCTGGATGCGGGCATAGGAAGAGTAGACATCGCCGATGTCAATGCGCTTGCGTTCCTCCGGCCACGGGACCAGCCCGACCCGTCCCTTGCCGGCGAGCTTGACGATCAGGTGGGCCAGGTCAAACAGGCTGATGGGCGCTTGGCCGCCTAGGTTGTAGACCTGGCCGTTGGCGATGTCGGCCGCGCCAACGCGCAGAAAGGCGTCTACCACATCATCCACATAGCAAAGGTCGCGCAGTTGCCGGCCATCGCCGTAGAGCTGGATCTCTTTGCCCTCCACGGCCAACCGCACAAACCAGCCGATGAACCCCTGGCGGTTGTGGCGCAGCAACTGGCGCGGGCCATAGGTATTGGTCAGCCGCAGCGACGCGGTGCGCAAGCCGTAAGCATGGTAATAGACCATGTGATACCACTCGCCCGCCAGCTTGTTGACGCCGTTAATATCGGTCGGATGTTGCAGGTGGTCCTCGTCCAACGGCAGATATTTGGGCTTGCCGTACTGCTGGCGGGTGCCAGCATAGATGACCTTGACGGCCGGATTCTCATGGCGGCAGGCTTCCAAGATAGAAAGCTGGCTGCGGGCGTTGATTTCAAGGTCGGTAAAGGGGTCGCGCATTGAGTCCAGATGGCTGACCTGGCCGGCCAGGTTGAAGAGCAAATCCTGGCCGCGCACCAGGGCGCGCATGGAGTAGGGGTCGCGCACATCGGCAATGTTCACCCGCAGCCGGTCCTCATAGCCGGCGATGTTAAAGAGATTGCCGCCGTAATCGGGGATGAGCGAGTCCACCAGCGTTACTTGGGCGCCCAAGTCCACCAACCGCCGGGCTAGATTCGAGCCAATAAAGCCCAGCCCGCCCGTGATCAATACACACTTGCCTTCATAACTGGCGAGGTAATCTGCGATGTCAGTCATAGCGCCGGGTTAAGCTCCCATCCTGGAACTGGCGATAGGAATCGGCGACCGCGGCGGCCCGTTTCGCCTCAAGGCCAGGATCATCTTGTTCTGTAAAGCGCGCCGGACGATGGGCCTGTCTCCTGCAAGCGGGCAAAGTGGGCCAGGTAGCGCCGCGCCAAGTGCGGCCAGCCCAGCTCCTGCTCGATACGCGCCCGCCCTGCCGCGCCCATACGCCGGCGCAAGGCCGGCTCATCCACCAGGCAAGCCAGCGCCGCGGCCAGGGCCGGCGGGTCCTGCTCGCGCACAAGCAGCCCGGTCACGCCATCTACCACCGCCAGCGCGTTGCCCGCCGCATAGGAGCCGACCACCGGCTTGGCGCAGCTCATGGCATCCAGCACGCAAACATTCAGACCATCGGCAGGACGGCTGACCGCGGGCATCACCAGCACATCGGCCAGGTTGTAATAGACGCCGATGCGGTCCTTGGGAACGTTCCCCACCCAGCGCAACCGTTCAGCGGCGCCGAGCGTCCGGCCCAATGCCTGCCATTCGGCCCACTGGTCGCCCTGGCCCACCATGACGGCGACGACGGGCCGCGCCCGGAGCGCCGGCTCGGCCAGCGCTCGCACCAGCACATCAAAGCCCTTCTTATAGACCATTCGCCCCACACAGAGCAAGACCACCGCATCGGGCGGCAACGCCAGCTCCTGGCGCAATGCAGCCACACCGGCATCATCGGGCCGGAGCGCAGCCGGGTCGGTCCCATAGATAATCAGGTCAAACTTGGCCGGGTCTGCGCCCAGCTCCACCACCCGGTCACGCAGCGCCTCGCTGTTGGCGGTGAGCAGACTAGCCTGGCGAAAGACAAAACGGGCCATGCTGCGGAAGAGCGGGTTCTGCCCGGCTACCTGAGCATCTGAACCGGGCGTCGAGACCACCAGCGGAATCCCCAGCCGGCGGCTCACCACGGCCCCAATAAAACCATTGGGCAACACCCAATGGGCATGGAGCACGCCAGGCCGCCATCGCCTGGCCCCGCGCAGCACCGAGGCGATGCCGGCGGCAAAGAGGGCAGGACTCAGGAGATACGCTTCCAGCCGCAGCGCCAGGTCCGACTGCATGGTGCGCATATACCCGAGGCGGTGAAGCCACTCCGGCCAGGCATAGCGATAGAGACTCAGCTCGACATATCCCGGCTCAATCGCCTTTGCCGAGGACGCCTGAGGCGAAGCAGCGCGCCGCGGGCGAGCATAGGCCGGATCATAGGGCGCCCAGACCATGACCTGCTGGCCTTGCGCGGCAAACTCCTGGCAAAGCGCCTCCACAAAGGTACCACTGAAATCCCCGGAAAAGCGGGGATAGTTATGGGTCAGCACCCCTATCCGCATGTTGCCGTCGTTCTGCATTGGGTCATTGTATCGCAGCCGCCAGGCAATGGAGAAAGCAGCATCCGGATCATGCGGAGATAGATAGAAAGTAGGAGGTAGAAAGTAGGAGATAGAAAATAGGAGATGGAAAGTAGGGGGAGAATCTTGGAGAAAAGGAGATGGGGCAGAGTCGGTGTGGACTCTGCCCCATCTGGCTGAGGATATAGGGTGGTTTTGTTGAGGCCGGCAGGCGCCGGGTTGCTCTTGCGAGCGACGCCTGCCAACCTCAAGTCCGGAGAGGCGTTACGGGATACAGATCCGCTGTCCAACGTAGACGTACCAGTTCTTGTCACTGCGCACGTCCGGGTTGGCGTCAATCATCGCTTGCGGCGAGACCTTGTAATCGTTGCCGATGCTGAAGAGGCCCTCGCCCTCCTTCACGATGTGGTAGGTGCGGCACTGCTGCCCCTTGTTGCCATACTGCGGGCCACCATACGGGCCGTTGTCATTGCCGTATTGGCCGTTGCCATTGTCCTCCGGGCCGCCGTACTGGCCATTGTACTTCTGGCTCTCGGAGTGCCCAACCTGCTGGTTGATGAAGTCGCGGAGTTGGACACACTTGCCCATCGGCCATTCGGGCAGGCGGACGGTCTGGCAGGTGTCGGTATGCGGCAGCCACCCATCTACATCCGCTTCGCAGATCTCATACTCGGCGCCAGGGATGCGGTAGTCGTTCCGTGGGAAGTCGAAGCGGAACTCGCCCAGACCATCGGTGACGGTGTCACCCGGGTCGAAACCGCCCTCGGCCACCGGCTCGATCTCGATCTCCCAGCCGGCGATGCCATAGCCGCCGTTGGCGTCAATCTTGCGACCCTCGATACAGAAGCCGCTGTCATCCTGCTCGTTCTCGAAGACGATGGTCGGGTCGATCAGGTCAATCGGCTCGGTCGTGTCCTCGGGATCGGGGAAGAGGTCACAGTGGTTGCCGGTCACGTTGACCTCAAGCTTGCGCTCGGTGATCTCGTTCCAGCCGGCCCGGTTCTCCTCCACAATGATGTACGGCCCCAGCGGCAGGTTGTCGAACTCGAGCCGCCCGGTGGCGTCGGTGACACCCTGGCGGGCGATGCTGCCGTCCTTGCGCAGGAGCTTGAAGCCCCAGCCGGGGACGCCATACTGGCCGAAGTACTGCACTACGTTGGTGTTGACATCGGCTGTCAGCGGCTGGTTCGGGCTGATCACCACCGGTACAGTCAGCTCTGCGTTGGGCGTGACAGGTTCCGTCCCATTGAGGTCCGGCGGATCACCGATCACACCGATCTTCTGGATGGCGATACAACCCACGACCAGTTCATTCTTGAAGACGACCGTCAGCGTCGCCGTCAGCGGCAGATCGTCGTCAATATGCAGTTCCTGGCGTCCGGTGGGCGGCACGATGGGCATGTAGGCTTCGCGTGGGTCGTCACCGTCCTTGTCCTGCTTGGGCGGATGCTCCGTGAAGATCCAGACGCCTGGCGTCAGGGTGAAGTTGGCCACACCTGAGATGTTGGTGGTCTCCTTCTCCGGCTCGGCAAAGAGGTTGCCCGGCCCCGGCGCGGCGAGAATCTTCCAATCCTCCAGCCCGACATGGTTGGCGTCGAACTTAATGACGGTCACGGGGACGATGCGCCGCATCTTGAAGCGGATCTGGATACAGTCCTCCTCGCCCACCTCGATATTGAAGGTGATGGAGGTCGGCGTCACACCTTCCCAGCCGGGGCGGCTCTCGATGGTCACCGTGTAGGTGCCAGGCGCCTGCGGCAGGCCGTTGTCCTCGTTGAAGACGAACTCACCCTTCTCAAGCTCGGCCTCGTCGTCGTCCTCGTCAGGCTCCGGCGCCGAGACCGTCGTCAACACCAGTGTCGGGCTAAGGTCGGTTGTCAGGGTGATCTGCCAGCCGGCCAGGGGCTTCTCTTCCCAGTTGATGACAATGCCCTCGATACAGAAATCGCCGGGCAACGTACCGCCGCCGCCCGGAATGATGTTTTGCGCCGCTGCCGAGGAGTAGGCAATCGCCCCCCAGACCAGCAGCAACATGGCTAAGGCGATGGCCGGCAGCAGCCACAGGCGGCTCAATGCCGACCGGCTCACCTTAGACGGGGTTGGAAACATACATCTTCTCCTTTCCTAGACCCTAGTGAAATGAGAG
>DATLZJ010000839.1:0-9185 GCA_035574055.1 Caldilineaceae bacterium | reverse complement strand
TTGCCCGCCGGTGCGGGTAAACGCCTGCGCTCGGACAAGCGGCATGAAGACGGAGCTTTGATCGTAGCTGCCGATGCCGGTGGCGAACAGACCGCGCACGGTGAAATTCGCCGCATCCGGTTGCCCATCGGCGTTGATGATGGTCAGATGGATGTCCTGGCCCAGCTCAATGCCCATGGTATCGGCCAGCCGTTTGCCGATCACGACACCGTTGCGGTCATCCGGCGACAGAAACGCGCCGTCTACCATCGCCTCCTGGATCGGTACATAGATGGACGAGGTAGGGTCAATGCCATAGAGCCGCACCCCCGCCGAGTCGTCAATGGTGTTGAGGATGGCGGACGCCCACAAGACCGGGGAGGCGGCTTTCACTTCGGGCAAAGCGCGGGCGCGCGCGGCGAGTGGTTCGGGATCGTCAAGCAGGTCTTCCCAGGCCAGACTCAGCTTTTCCTCCTCATAGGAAGGCGCCCGAATTTGTACGTGACCGGTGCGCAGGCGGATATCGTTTTGGAGCGCTTCGTCCATCACCCCGGCGATATAGCCGTTCATCACGATCAAGAGCGCCAGTCCCAACGCTACCGCCACCAACGATAGAATGGAGCGCCGGCGGTTGCGCCCCAGGTCTCGATAGGCAATCACCCATAGTTTCGCGAATGCCATGCTCTACTCCTCTTCCTGAACATAGACAGAGCGCCGCAGCAGCGCAGAGGGATGCCGCGCCGGCGCTCGGAACGACAAGACCCCTAGACATGGTGCAGGGCCTGCGCCGGTTCCTGGCGTGCAGCCTGCCAGGCTGGGTACAACGACGCCAGCGCGGTAATGAGGGCCACGGTCGCCCCTCGCCCCACGACCCCCCCCGGCGTATAGGCGGTATAGATCCGGTCCCCCATCAAGGCGGTGGCTTCGCCCATGCCGGATATGGACGAGAAACTGATCCCGACCTGGCTAAAGATCGAAAGAATGACTACGCCGATAGCACACCCGATCACCGCGCCAACCACGCCGATTAGCGTACCTTCCAGCAGGAACAGCCCCATGATCTGCCGGCCCTTCATCCCCAGCGCCGCCAAGATGCCCATCTCGCGGGTCCGCTCGAAGACCGCCATCAGCATCAGATTCAGAACGCCGATGCTGGCGACGAGCAGGACGATGAAGCTGACAAAGGCGACGACGGTCGCCTTTGTATCCATCATCTGGCGTATCTCCGGCCGCAAGGTGTCCCAGGCGTCAACCTCAGCGTTGGGGAACGCCGCCCGCAGTGGCGCCAGGACAGCGCTCTCCTGTCCCATCTCCTTCAAGAGGATGGTCACCTCGGTGACCTGGTCTCGCAGGTCGTAAAGGCTTTGCGCTTCCGGCAGGGTGATAAAGACCGTGCCCTTTTCTGCCTCGGCCATGCCCAGATCGTAGATCCCGACAACGGTCATGGTCCGTTGGCGCATCATCTCATGGGCGCCGCGCCCCACCAGGGTCACCCGGTCGCCGACGGTCACATCCAGCAAATCAGCTAACCCTTTGCCGATCAGGACGGCGTCGCCGTCCTCCGGCAGTAGGTAACGCCCGGCCACAATGTTCTCTGCCTGGATGCTGTGAGGCCCTTCAATCGCCGGCTCGATGGCCGTGATGGCCACTCTGTAGGCGCCTTCGCGGCTGCTGATCATGCCGCCAGTGTTGATCCGTTTGGCGGCGAGGAGCACCTGGGGCTGGGCGCGCGCGGCCTCCACGATGGCATCGGCATTCTCCAGGGGCAGCAGCGGGAGCCGCATCGCCTTGTCGCGAAAACCGGGCGCGTGCACCTGGATATTGCCGCCGTACAGCCGCACCGCATTGCCAAAGATTGCCTGGTCCGAGCCTTTGATCAAGCCCTCCATAAAGAGAAGCAAGATCAGGCCAAGTACAATGGCGATCAGGGCGATGGCGGTGCGGCGCCAGTTACGCCACATATTGCGCCAGGCCATCTTGAGTGAGATCAGTTGGTAAGATACCCTCGCCACCCCAAACACCCTGGTCGCCGGTAAGACCCGCTCACGAGAAATGGTCTCAATAGACTCGCTCATGCTGTCGCCTCCTACTCTTTGGATCAAGCCATTCATCAACACCGAACCCACGGGACTTGCGCGCCGCCCCGCGCGTGCTCATGTTGGCCTTGGACTCGCTTCATTTGCCTTGGCTTCACGGCTTTGGCGCAGTTGCTCAAGTTGGCTGCGAGCCTTGTGCGCCAGCCGCCGGATGACAGCCTTTCCCGCCTCGCGATCAGCGCCACCCTCCGGGAGCAAGAACCGGTCCAGCATCTCTGCCATCGCCGTCATCAGTTCATCGTACTGGGCGCTGTTGTCAACCTCCTCGACGCCGTACATGCCCATGACGCCGTAGGAGAGAATATTGCTGAGCTGCACAATCATGGCGGCGCTGACATCCTTGCGAATGGCGCCGGCTTCCTGCATTTCCTGCACAAATTCGGTTTGGGACGCCGGTGAACCCAACTTGAGGAGCAGGTTATCGGGCTTACGCAGATAGTTGCCAAAGACCCGCCGGTCGCGCTTGGAAATAGCGGTCATGAAGGGGTTCTGGTTGACGGCATAAAGCACAGCCCGGAACAGCCCACCCAGTGTGCCGCCCTGTGGATCCGCCTCGATGTACTCGATCCACGAAGCGGAATAGCGCAACAACTCGCGCATCAGCAGCGCCTCGAAGAGCGCATCCTTGTTGGCGAAGTGCAGATAGAGGATGCCGCGGCTCACGCCTGCCTCATCGGCGATCTCGCTCATGGTGGTCTTGTCATAGCCCTGGCGCTGGATGAGCGCCGCCGCTGCGTCCAGAATGCGCGCCTCTCGTTCGGTATAAGGGTTGGTTGAATGGTTCATAACGTTTCCTGACAAATTGACAAATTTTGTAACTTTGTCAATCGTATCACACTCCCAGCCGGTGTCAATCCCAATTGGGTGTTCTCGTTGTCTCATCCTCATTGCGGCGGCGCCACCCTCTGAGGCTGTTCCTGTCATGCGCGCCCAGGCCATGCTCAAGAATGTCAATGGTCTGGTCAAAGAGGCGTAGGACTTCGGGCTGCTCGAACATCGCCTGCTTTCCATCCCATTCCCCCTGGCGACCGGCCATGCGCTGCATCAGGAACTGCCCAAGCATCGAGAAGATCGCATCAAAGATGAAGGCCGCCAGTTCTTCGTCAATCTCCGGCGCGATGTCGCCCTGTGCCTTGCCCGTCGCTACCAGCCGCCGGTAAAAGGTGAGCGCCTGTTGGCGGTAGCGGTCAAACAACTCCTGTCGGTCCGCGCTGCGGCTCAACACCCGGTAGCCTACCCGCATAAAATCGGGATAAGCCAGTTCAAACTGGAGGCCCGCCTGCGCCATCCAGCGCAAGTATTGAAAGACGCCCAGATGTCGCGGGTCGGGATGGTCAAGCGAGAACATCTCCCACTTTTTCTCGACGATCAAGTCGAGCAGATATCTGAAAAGGTCTTCCTTATCCTCGAAGTATTGGTAGAAGCTGCCTTTGGCAATGCCGGCGCGCGCCACGATACGCGAGATGGAGACCTCGCCATATTCGTGGTTGCCGAACTCCTCGATGGCAATCCGGGTGATCAGCTCTCGCTTTTCAGGCGGCAGGTTGAAGAATGTATCCTTCGGCATTGGTATCCCCCTCTATTCAGTCAATTTGCCGGTCATATGACTGCCCAGTCACGTGACTGGGCAGTCATATGACCGGTCAGTCACAATATGCACCCGCTCACGCAAATTGTCAAGCGCAACATGAGCGGTGGTGGATGACCATGTTCCGGCCCTGCCGTTCCCGGCATTGCCGGATGGCTCACACGCGCCGTGCGCTTCAAGCGATATACTAAAGGGGCGTTCTATTCTATAGGTTCTATAGGCCGCGGCATCCCTGCCGCACGTTCCTGCCCGCCACAGGGCAAAGGAGACCTTCAGTGGCCGACCAGATGGAGCCTCACGGCACCCTAGACTACGCCGAGATCGCCGCCCTGGGCCTGCACCCCGACGAGCTGGTGGTCTTTTCGTCCAATGTCAATCCCTACGGCCCGCCGCCGGCAGTGGTCAAGGGCGTGGTCGAAGCCTTGACGCCCGCCATTGTCGCCCGCTACCCCGACCGTCTCAGCGGGGCGCTGCGCGCCCGGCTTGCCGCCCATCATGGCGTCCCCGCCGAGGCCATCCTCGTCGGCAACGGGACGGCGGACATCCTGTGGCTGATTGGGCTTTGCTATGCGCGCGGTCGCCGGGTGGCCCTGCTCACGCCCACCTTCAGCGAATATGAGCATGTCGCCCGGTTGATGGACGCACAGGTCATCCGGGTCTGCCATCCCGGTTGGACCACCGCGCCCGATGGGAGCTACCACCCCGGCGAGACCACCGTCCAGGACACGGGGCGCGCGCTGGCCGCAGCGCGGCCCGACCTGGTCTTTGTCTGCAACCCCAATAACCCCACCGGCCACTGGCTCACCCTGGACGAGATGGAGATGTTGGCAGCGGCTGCGCCGGAGGCGCTTTGGGTCGTAGACGAAGCGTATGTGGAGTTTATGGCCCAGCCAAAAAGCAGCGTAGCCTGGATTCAACAGGGGAGATGGCGGGGCAGGTGGCTGGTATTGCGCTCGATGACCAAGGACTTTGCCCTGGGAGGGCTGCGGCTGGGCTATGTCGTCGGGGAGCCGGCGCTGATCGCCTCGCTCCAGGCGGCGCAGCCGCCTTGGAATGTCAACGCCGTGGCCCAGCTTGCCGGAATCCTGTGCATGGACCAAATGGCCTGGCGAGACGAGACCCTCGCCCGCCTGCGCGCGGACCGCGATGTCTTTTGCCAGGAGTTACGCGCCGCCGGTTTTGCGCCGCTGCCGACCACGGTCAACTACTTCCTGACGCCCGTTTCTGCGCCCACGGCGCTGCGCCGCGCCCTGCTGGCCCGGCGGTTGGTGGTGCGCGATGCCACCTCCTTTGGGCTGACCGGCTACATTCGCCTCGCCACCCAGCGCCC
Organism: Caldilineaceae bacterium; assembly: GCA_035574055.1. Classification (GTDB taxonomy): domain Bacteria; phylum Chloroflexota; class Anaerolineae; order Caldilineales; family Caldilineaceae; genus QEUY01. The sequence goes on along the minus strand of DATLZJ010000839.1, from coordinate 4,192 downwards.
GGAGCATAACCGGCTCTTGGTCCAGGCCCTGAAGGAGGTTGCGCCAAGCCTGCGAACGGCGGACTCACGCCCATCGGCGGCGAACAGCAGACGCGCAGGCTAATTGGTGCCGCTGAACAGCGGCTCCTCGGCGTCGAATTCCACAAATTCGCCGGTCGCGGTGTAGATCACACGCTCGCAGATGTTGGTCACCCGGTCGGCGGCGCGCTCCAGGTTGTGGGCCACCCAAGAAAGATAGTTGGCCTGGTCGAGCACATCCGGTCGCTGCAAGATAAGGTCGAGCAGCGCGCGGTTGACCTGGTTGTAGAGCGCGTCGACCTCGTCGTCGCCCTTGGGGATTTGCCGCGCCGTCTCCACATCTTGGGTGATGAAGGCGTCCAGCGCGCGGCGCAACATCTCCATTGCCATCTCGGCCATACGCGGGATTTCGGGCAACGGCTTGAGCAATGGCTCTGCGCCGATGTAGAGGTTGATGCGGCTGATGCCCTTGGCATAATCGCCGATCCGCTCCAGCTCAGTCGAGATCTCCAGGATCGCGGCCAGCAGCCGCAGGTCGCCCGCCATAGGCTGTTGGGTCGCGATCAGGGTAAGGCAGCTCTCCTCGATGGCATACTTGCGGGCGTTGATCTCGCGGTCGTGCTGGATGATCCGCTTGGCTGCCTCCCGGTCGCGTGCGAGGAGCGCCTCCACCGACTGAGCAACCGCGTTGCGGACGATGCTGCCCAGCATGATCAGCTCGTCTTGCAGCTTTTGCAGCTCTCGATTGAAATGTGTGCGTATCATAGCAGGGTTCGCTCCTGGCGCTTTGCGCCGGCGGATTTATGGAGGCTATCGCCGCCAGACCAAAGCCCTGCCTAGCCGAAGCGACCGGTGATATAGTCTTCGGTCTGCTTGTGCTTGGGCCTGGTGAACAGTTCTTTGGTCGGGCCGTACTCGCGCAGGTGGCCGGTCCGGTGATCGTCAACCATGAAGAAGGCTGTGTAGTCGGACACACGCGCCGCCTGCTGCATGTTGTGGGTCACGATCACAATTGTATACCGTTCGACCAATTCGCGCATCAAGTCCTCAATCTTAAGGGTGGCGATGGGGTCCAGCGCCGAGGCCGGCTCATCCATCAGGATGACCTCGGGCTTGACGGCAATAGCGCGCGCGATACAGAGCCGCTGCTGCTGGCCGCCCGACAGGCCCAGCGCGCTCTGGTGTAGCTTGTCCTTGACCTCGTCCCACAGCGCCGCGCCCCGCAGCGACTCCTCCACCAGCTCATCCATGTTGCCCCGGAAGCCATTGATCTTGGCGCCCCAGGCAATGTTATCGTAGATGCTCTTGGGGAAGGGGTTCGGCTTCTGAAAGACCATGCCGATATGGCGGCGCACCTGGACCGGGTCTATGTCGTCGGCATAGATGTTTTGCCCGCTGACAAGCACCTCTCCCTCGACCCGCGCGCCGGGGATGAGGTCGTTCATGCGGTTAAAGCAACGCAGCACGGTACTTTTGCCACAGCCCGACGGGCCGATCATGGCCGTGATTTTGTTGCGCTCGATAGCCAGGTCTACATCGCGCACGGCATGGAACGAGCCGTAATAGACATTCAAGCCGCGGGTGACGATGGCGTGCTGGCCGCCGACCACGCCTTCAGCCGTCTCGCCGTCGAGATGGGCCTGTAGCGTCATCGCGCCGTCGGCGCGCAGGTCGGGCGGCGCCCCCGCGGGCCGGGTTCTTTCCTTCGTGCCTAAATTTAGCATCATCTATCCCTACTCTATGTGTTATTTTATGTATTTTTTGTGTGTTATTCCGACTTTGTATCCTTTAGCGGCTAAAACGATTGCGGAGCAAGACTGCGGTGGCATTCAGGCTCAACAGCAGGATCAAGAGCACGACAATGGCGGCGGCAGCCAGGTTGCGAAACTCGGCCTGGGGCCGCGCTGTCCACTGGTAAATCTGGATCGGCAGGGTGGTAAACTTGGAGAACGGGCCGGACGGGTCCACGAGGATGAAGGTAGATGCGCCGATCACCACCAGGGGCGCAGTCTCGCCGATGGCCCGCGAGATGGAAAGGATCGCGCCCGTCATGATCCCCGGCATGGCGCCGGGCAGCACATGGCTCCAGATGGTTTGCCAGCGCGTCGCGCCCAGCCCATAGCTCGCCTGGCGCAATGATGCAGGCACGGCCCGGATCGCCTCGCGCGCATTGATAATGATCAAGGGCAGGATCAACAGCCCTAGGGTCAATCCTGCCGAAAGGATGGTGCGCCCATTGGCGGTAGCTGGGTCGCCGATGCCCAAGAAAGCGCCGCTGGTCAGCGGCTCCAGCGCCCGGACAAAGATCGCCAAGCCCAACATGCCGTAGATGATCGAGGGGACGCCGGCCAGGTTGTTGATGTTGGTCTCGACCAGCCGGTTGAACCAGTTGTCGCTGGCGAACTCCTCCAGGTAGATAGCCGCGCCGATTCCGACCGGCAGTGCGAAGAGAATGGTGATGGCGATCACCCACAGCGACCCTAGAATGGCGGTGCGAATGCCGGCAAACTCCGGCTTGGAGGACTGCGGCGAGGCGATGAAGTCGGGCGTCACCCAGCTTCGGAAATTCAACCGTGCGCTCGGAATGGATGCGACCTCGGCCTCGATCTCGCTTCGCTTGAGCAGAGATTCTGTCAACGACCAGGAGCGCACGATCTCCGGCTCAACCACTCGCTCCATCACCAGCTCGTAGACATTTTGCCGGGAGCGCTCGGCAAAGGGCCGGTCATGCTCCAACCGGCGCATCAGGCCCGCCGAAACGTTCTGCTCCAGAATTCTGACCAACTGCTCTTTGGGCTGGCTTGCCAAATCCAAGCCGATGACCGCCTCGACAAAGTAGTCGAGGGTGCCGCTCTGTGGGCCAGGGACAAAGCGCGCCACCGGTTGAGCCGGCCAGTCGGGATTGACATCGGCCCAAGTCTCCGCCGTGGTGAAGAGGGTCTCTAGTTGCTCCAGGGTCAGCGAATCCACGAAATCATTCTCTTGGCTCACCACAATCGCCAGCGCATCGGCGCCCACCCGGAACCCCAGGGGGGCGCTCTGGTTCCGGCGACACGCCTCGCTCTCGCCGCGCAACGCCTCGCGGCTGGCGTTGACAATATCTACTCCCTCGCCGGTGCAAAACTTGGTGAAGCCGGCGGAGGTGCCGATGTTCTCTATCGTGATCTCGCCCTCATAGCCGGCGGCCTGGAACGCATCGGCCAGACGTTGGCTCAGCGGATAGACGGTTGAGCTGCCGGCCATATGAATATCGCCGCTGACCTCTGCCGGCGGCGTCTCCAGACCGGTCGCCTCGGTCCAGGCCGCTAGCCCGCGGGCAATGGCCGGCGCCGAAGCCGGGAAATAGCCGACTTCATCAATCAACTCGTTTACCCGCTCCAGATAGAAGTGGATGAAGGCGGCAACCTGGGGTTTCTCCTCCAAGATGCGCTCGCTGCTATAGAGATAGAGGGGCCGGGCCAGCGGGTAGTCGCCGCTCTCCACGGTCTCGGCGGTGGGCAAAACGCCCTCCACCGGCGCCAGTCGCAGCGTGTCGGCGTGCTCCTGGTAATAGGCGTAGCCAAAGAAACCGGCGGCGAAGGGGTTCGCGGCAACGCCTGCCGCCAGCGCGTTATCATCCTCACTGCTGGTGACATTGGGCGCGGCTAAGACGCGCTCCTTTTCAAGCGCCATGACCAGCGTTCCAGGGTCTTGAGCGTTTTGGATGGCGACGTAGCCAAAGGAGCTGTCAATAATATTGTAGAGGAGCGCCGCCAACGCGATGATGCCGATCAGGGTCGAGGCCCTAAAGAGCGTGCGCCAGAACGTACCCCTTTGCCGGCGCCGCTTGACCTGCCGAACCGCCTGTTCCCCTTCGGGAAAGCCCGTCGTCGCCGGTGCGCCTGGTTGAACCGCCATCAGCCACACACCTTATCACTCATACACTTCACGGAAGCGCCGGACCAGAATCCGGCTCACAATGTTGAGGCTCAACGTCATCAAGAAGAGCACCAGGCCGATGGCGAAGAGGCTGTCGTAGTCTATGGAGTCGTAGCTCAGATCGCCGCCGCTGATGCGCACAATGTGGCCGGTCATGGTCTCGGCGGCCTTAAAGGGGTCGAGCAACGTGAGGCCATCCAGCGCCTCCCCCCAACTGTCGAAGTTGCGGGGACCGGCTCCGGCGGCAATCGCCACG
>DATLZJ010000838.1:0-3623 GCA_035574055.1 Caldilineaceae bacterium | reverse complement strand
CCTGGCGGTAGCAGCGGAGCTAACCCCGCCGGTCGCGCCACCGCCCACGCCCACTATCGCCCCAGCCAGCCCCCAGGCCGCTCCCGCCTTAGTCGCAGCCCCTAGCCCAGCCCCCCCTGCCATCCATGAAGCTGCCCATGCCCTCCTGTGGGTGGGCAGCATTGGGGGTATGGAAGAGGCGCTGGTCGAGCGGGCGGGCATCCCCTACCGGGGCATCGCCACCGGCCAGCTACGGGGCAAAGACCCGTTGACGATGGTGCGAAATGCTGGCAAAATGATCGGTGGCATCCGCCAGAGCCAGGCCATCCTGGACGAATTTCGTCCCGATGTCTGCCTAGCGACCGGCGGCTATGTCTGTGTACCTGTTGTCCTGGCCTGCTGGCTGCGCCGCATCCCGGTCCTCATCTATCTGCCCGACATGGCGCCGGGGGCCGCCATCCGCTGGTTGAGCCAACTGGCCCGGCGCGTTGCGGTCAGCTTTCCAGAGGCAGCCGCTTACTTCGGCGGGTTGGCGCCCAAGGGCAAGGCGGTCGTAACGGGCTATCCGGTGCGCCGCGAGCTGGTGATGGCGGCGCAGGACCGCGCCGCCGCCCGGCGTGAGCTGGCGGCCGCGCTGGCATGGCCGCTGCCGGCGCAAGAGGCCGGACTGCCCCTGCTCCTAGTCTGGGGAGGGAGTCAAGGCTCGCGCCATATCAACCGAGCCACTTGGGCCGCGCTGCCGTCCATCCTGCCCCATGCCCATGTGCTGCATGTGATCGGCCAGCGAGATTGGGGACAACGCGAGTGGGAGGCTGCGCAGGCCCGGCTTGGCGGGCTGGCCCAACGCTATCATCCGGTAGATTATCTGCATGAGCTAATGCCGCTCGCCTTGGCCGCCGCCGACCTGACGGTGGCGCGCGCCGGGGCCAGCGTTCTCGGTGAGTTCCCTGTGGCAGCGCTGCCCTCCATCCTTGTGCCCTTGCCCATCGCCGGCGTTAACCAGGTACGCAATGCGGAACAACTCGCGCGCCAGGGCGCGGCGCGCGTTCTGGCCGATGCCGCCTTGGAGGCAGAGCTGGCGCCTACAGCCGTTGCGCTGTTGGCCGACGCCAAACAGCGCCAGGCCATGGGAGAGGCCGCGGCCCGGCTGGCCCGGCCTGATGCAGCCCGGCAGATCGCGACCGAGCTTCTACAACTTGGAGGCGGGCGCGTCTCGAAATAGTTCTATCCGTCATCTTGATCAACTGCTTGATCCATTAGAAGTATCTGTAAGGGCTATCCGCGCTGTAGGATACCGGCAGATGACGGAGGGACTATGAGTAGTGAAGCGGTCACGATCTTTTCGTTTATCATTTTCTTGGCGTTCTTCGGCTGGCTTGGCTGGCGCCGGGGCGCACGCCGTGAGATCATTGTTTTTATCATCGCCCTGGTGAGCTGGCTGCTCATCCAGGAAGTAGGCGACGTGTTTGTGAACATTGCGAACTTAGGGGCCGCGGCCTTCACCTTTGCCAGCGCCGGCGGCTTTACAGGCAGCCAGGAAGAAGCCTTTGCCGCGCTGACCAGCGCGCCCCAGATCGTCAACGACGACAACCGCCAAGCCTATCTCTATCTATTGTGGCTGGTGGTCTTTGTCATCACCTACATCATGACCAACAACAACGTCGAGGACAAGCGCAGCCCGCGCAACGGCTGGGCCGTCCTCTTCGGGGTGCTCAATGGCCTCTTCTTTGCGCTGGCCTTTGTACCCAGCATCGCGGCCATGTTCGCACCCGACGGCACACTGGAGGCTACCGGCGAGGCGGTCAACTTTTTCGCCCTCTTGGGCAATGGCCTGCGCCTCCTCTGGGAAGGAGTCAGCGGCCTGTGGGGAGTAGTCGAGAACTTTGGTTCGCTGGGGCTGTTGATCATGTTAACGCTCTTCCTGGTGCTGGCCGCCAGCACCATTCGCGGGGGCGCCAAAGCCAAATCCTGATCCGGCGGGCGGCGCGGGCTTCACCCAGGGCAAATACCAACCAAGCGGGGTGCGCCGGATCACACCCTTTCCGACCATCACGGCCATGAGACGAGCGGCATGGGACCCATTGAAGTTCTCTACATCACCATTGGGCTGATCGTCGCCCTCGTCGGCCTGGCCCGTGGTTATGTCAAGGAGTTGGGCAGCACCCTGATCATCCTGGTCGCCATCTTCATCCTCACCTTCTTTGAGGAACAGATCAGCGCCCTCATGACGGTCTTAGGGGAGCGGCTCTTTGGCCTGGAGAACGAGTCATCCATTGACCTGCTGTTGAGCACCTTTTATACGCTGGTCTTTGTGGTCATCGTCTTTGGGAGCTACGCCGGTCGCACACTCGCCTTTAGCGGAACCCCGGCCCCGCCCCCGCAAGGAACCCTGATCAGCCTGCTCATCGGGCTGCTCAACGGCTATCTGATCGCCGGCACGCTCTGGTATTACCAGGACGCCTACGACTATCCCATCGGGCAATTGGTAACCTTTGAGAATAATTTGACCGAGACAGCCCAAACGTTGATCAATTATCTGCCGCCGGTCCTCTTCGAGAATCCGGTCTATTGGATCGTACCGGTGGCTGTGCTCCTGATCATCCGTGTCCGCGGCTGATCCTTCAAGATAGAACTTGCAGCTAGACATGAACAACGCAGCGCCCACGGCTTCGCCCAATCGCCGGCAGCACACGCCTACCTCCACCTGGCAGGCGCGGCTGCTGGCGCGCGACCCTGCGCTTCGCATCCATCTGCTGGGCATTGGCGGCGCGGGCCTCAGCGCCATTGCGCAGGTGCTGCTGGAAATGGGGGTGCAAGTCAGCGGCAGCGACCGCCAGGCCAATGCCGCCACCGCGCGGCTGGCGGCCCAGGGCGCAACCATCTACGCCCAACAGGAGGCCGCCAACCTGCTCGATCTGCCCGCAGACCGGCGCCCCGATGTAGTCTTGATCAGCAGCGCGGTGGCGGAAGCCAATCCGGAGCGGCGGGCCGCCGAGCAATTGGGGATTCCGGTGGTCAAGCGGGCCGATTTCCTGCCCGTTCTGCTGGCAAACCGGCGAGTGCTGGCGGTGGCCGGAACCCACGGCAAGAGCACGACGACCTCTATGCTCATTCAAATCCTCAGCGACGCGGGTCTGGCGCCAGGGTATATCGTCGGGGCCGAGCTGCCCGGCCTGGGCAGCGCCGCCGCGGGGCAGAGCGACTATTTTGTCATCGAGGCCGATGAGTATGACCGCATGTTCCTCGGCTTGACCCCGGCGGTGGCGGTCATCACCAATGTCGAATGGGACCATCCCGACTGTTATCCGACCGCAGCCAGCTTCCGCCGCGCCTTTTGCCAGTTTGTGGACAGCGTTCACCGCAACGGGATGGTCGTCTCCTGTCGCGACGACGAAGGCGCCGAGCAGATTCGCGCCTATGCCTTCTCGCGCGGGCCGGAGTGGATCACCTATGGGCTAGACCCTGCCGCCAACCTCCAGGCAACGGACGTGCAACCGGTCGAAGGCGGCGGCATCACTGCCGAGATCATCTGTTGGGAGATGCACTGTGGCCGGCTGGAGCTACAGGTGCCGGGGCTGCACAATGTACGCAACGCGCTGGCCGCTGTGGCCGCGGCGGGCTGGTGCGAAGTGACAGTGGCGGAC
>DATLZJ010000837.1:0-9620 GCA_035574055.1 Caldilineaceae bacterium | reverse complement strand
GCGAGTTCATCCCGAAGTTGGGCAGTGACCTCGGCGAGCAGCAGCGGTTGCTGTTCCGCTGGGGAGAGCTGGCGACGCCGGGCGGCGGCAAGTTGACCTTCACCACGGACCCGGCTGCCAAGTCGGCAGACTATAAAAACAACACCGGCAGCAGCACCACCCATTATCTGGTGGTGGACAGTATTGACGCCCGCGCAGGCGTCGAAACGACAGGCACGTGGCGTTTCGGCCCCTTCAACGTACCCGACGGTGCGACCCACCGTACCACAATCGCCGACTGGCCCACCGGCTCGCAACTCCGTTCGGAGCTTGATCTAAATGGCGACGGTGTTTTCGAGAGTTCCACCATTGTCACGGGTCACGCATGTGCTTCGGAGGATACGGATGAGAATGGCCTGCCTGACGCCTGTGAGGGAGTGAGCCTCTATCTGCCGATGCTCATCCAGTAGAGATCGGCGACGGGCCAGGCGCAGCGGACCATCCCCCGAAGAACGAGGGAAAAACCGGCGGGGTGTAAAGGCGGAAGCTTACTCCGGCGTTGGGGCGCGGGCGACCACTACCTCGGCATAGCGCAGGACGCGCTGGCCCTGGCGAAAGCCCTTGCGCAGCTCGCGTACGATGGTATCCGGCGGCACATCGCTGCGAATTTCGCTCTGTACGGCGATGTGAAGCTGGGGGTCGAATTTCTGGCGGAGCGCCGGGATCGGCTGGATGCCTTCTTGGACCATGAGCGAGATGAAGCGGTCGCGCACCAACGCCAGCGACCTGAGCCAACTGCTCAATGCCCGCAGGACGGCGACCGTATCCATGCTGCCGGACGGAAAGCCACCTCCACCCTCGCCGCCCTCGCCTTCGCCGGTGATACGGGTGCGCAGCCGGTGAACCAGGCTGCCGGACGCAGAAGGCGCGCCGGGCCGCGATTCGTGCGGTCCGGCCTCGCCCATCTCCTGGCGATGGCGGGCCAAGAGATGGCGGCCTTCCTCCAAGACTGCCTCCAACCCATCCAACGCCGGCAGGAAATCGGCGGCGAACTCGCCGCGCGCTTGACGGCGCTCCTCGTCCAGCCGCTCTTGGTCCAGAAGCGGCGTCGCTTCTGGAGGCGGAACCCGGCCGCTCAGGATGGCCTGGATGGTCTCCAACAGCCCGCCCACCTGCTTGTCACGCAAGTCGGCCATGTCAATGGCCCGCTGCTGGACACGCCCCAACTCGCGCACTGCCTCGGCCAGCTCCATCACCTGCTGTTGGGTCGCCACCAGCGTCGCCAGCCGCACCAGTTGGTCTTGGGTCGCCAGCTCGGTGAGCTTGCGGCTCAGGAAGATCAGCTGCTCATGGTCCGCGCTCATCTGCTCGGTGAACTCCAACAGGCGCTCCTCCAGGGGGTCTTCCTCGCGCACGCGGGTGGTGAGATATTGGACGAGCAGGGCAAGCTGGCTGCTCTCCTGGCCCAGCCCGGCGGTCACCCGCTCCAGGCGAGCCTGGAGCGCGTCGATCTGGCTGCTAAGCTGGAGCAGCCGCTGCTGGACCTGGGCGAGGTCGCCCGGTGACGAAGGAGACGGCGAGGCGGGCGCGCCGGCAGGCGGATGAGTCTCCATAGGCAAGATAGGGCTGGGCGCTGGCAGGTTGGATGAGAGCAAATGTAGCCGGAAGTTAGCCGGCAAGCCAGGCGCGAAAGGCCTTTTCGATCACCTGGCGAGTGTCTGGCTTGAGCGCAAACGGCTCAAGCTCGTCCATGCCGGCCCAAGCGACGGCGGCCGCGTCGTCTTGGGCCTGGGGCACGCCGCTACGATGGCGCGCCCAAAAGTCAATCACCACATAATGGTACTCGACCTTGCCCTCGGCGTCACGCTCAATAGGTTCAAAGGTACCCACCACATCGCCGATCTCAATGGCAATAGCGCATTCTTCGGCGACCTCCCGGCGGGCGGCGTCGGCCAGGCGCTCGCCCAAGTCGACAAGGCCGCCGGGCAACCCCCACTGGCCGGCGCGCGGCGGGCGGCTGCGCTGCACCAGCAGCACCCGGCCTGCGTCGTCAAAGACGGCCACCCCCACGCCCACCAAGGGGGCGTCGGGATAGCGGCGGCGCGCGCGTACCGGGTAGGTCGGCCCCGGTTGCGGCCCGGTGGCGGCGGGCGGCGGCGTTGTCATACTGACCAGGCCTGAACCAGGGCGGGCAGTTCGTCAAGACCCTCAATGGTGGCGTCGGGGCGGACCTGGTCTGCGAGCTGGGCGTTGTCATGGGCCACCTGCGGCGCAGTCTCCCCAGCCAGCAGCACCGTCAACGCGCCAAGCTCCAGCCCTCCTTGGATGTCATGGCGCAGGCTGTCGCCCACGACGACCACCTCATAGGGCAGCGCATCCCAGCGCTCCAAGACGATCTCCAGGAACTTGGGGTCCGGCTTGCGGTACTCGACCGCGGCGCTGCAGAGGCAGATGTCCAGGTATGGGCGGATGCCCAGATAGTCAACGGTGCGCTGGAACGCGCGGTCCAGGCCATAGTTGGCGACCAGCGCCAACTTGTAGCCTTCGGCGTGGAGCGCGGCCAGCACCTCGCGCGCGCCGGGGCGCAGCCGCCAGGCAGTCATCTCCGGCGCATAGAATAGGTCCACAGCGCGATGCAGCACCTTCGGGTCCATCTTGCTGGCAGGATACCCAAAGAACTGGAGCAGGAAGCTCAGCGCGTCATCGCCGATGTGCTCCTCCTGCTCCTCTTCAGACTTTTCCTCGGCAAAGCGGCGGGCCTCGACGATATTGGTCCAGAAGTCGTCGGGCAGTTCCATGCCTGTGCTGCGCATATAGACTTCGGCGGCCTGGGCGCCCTCGGCCATCAGCTCGTCAAGCGGGCGGGCCAGGGTCGCCAGGGTATAGTCGAAATCAAAGATCACCCCGCGCACCAGCCGGGGCGCCGGCAGGCCGGCGGGGTCGCCTAGCTCCGGAAAGAAGTTACGCCGCAGACGCTCTATTGCCTGTGCATCCAGCGGCGCGGGCTGCATCTCGGCCACTTCAGGCGGCGGCGGGCCGGGCGCTGGGGCCGGCTTGGGCGGGCCAAAGATCGCATATTGTTCGGCGGAGGTCAGGACGCGGCCCTGGGCGCGCACACGGGCGAGAAAGGCTTCCTTTTCCTCCGGCGTCAGCGGTTCCATCCCGGCCCGCGAGGCCAGCGCATCGAGCCGCGCAGGGTCAAGCGGGTCTGGATCGGGCGGGTCTGAAGCAGCGTGCGCCGCGCCGGCAGGCGGCTCAACGAATTCCCCAGGCTGCCGCTCGGCCTGCTCCTCAGGCCGTTCATCGGGCGAAGCCATTCTCTTGCCTTTACCACCATCCAGCCGGCAGGTAGATGCCGGCGGGTCAACGTCTGTCTTGGCGAGCCGGCGGTCCATGGATGTCGCCACACCAACCTGCGCGCCGTCTGCAATACGACAAGCGCCCAAGGGGTTGTGATGAAAGCGCGGGGCGGCAACCGTCGGCCAGGAGTCCTATTTTAGGCCAGAATGAGCGGTGTGGCAAGCCACGCACGGTTGCTGGCCGCCCCTGAAGATGGCATTATCGAGGGTGATCTGTCTATGATCTATACCCAATCTGGAGTGATCTGTAGTGATCTGTGGTGAACCCTCCCGTTGCGCAGGGCTTGCCGGGCGCTAACGAATGCCCGCCGCCACAAAGGCTTGATCTACAATCGAGCGCGCTTCCTCCACAATTCGCGCCAGGTGCGCCTCATCGCGGAAGCTCTCGGCGTAGATTTTATAGATTTCCTCTGTGCCGGAGGGTCGGGCGGCAAACCAGCCGACCGCCGTCGCCACTTTGAGGCCGCCGATGGGCGCGTTGTTGGCGGGCGCGTGGGTCAGCTTGGCGAGGATCGGGTCGCCCGCCAGCTCCGTGGCCGTCACCATCTCCGGTGAAAGGGCGGCCAGCGCCTTCTTCTGCTCGGCATTAGCCGGCGCGTCGATGCGCGTATAGAGCGGGCTGCCGAACTGCTCTTCCAGGCGGCGATAATGCTCGCCTGGGTCTTTGCCGGTGACGGCCATGATCTCCGCGGCCAGCAGGTTCAAGAGAATACCATCCTTGTCGGTAGTCCAGACGGTGCCGTCGCGGCGCAGGAAGGAGGCGCCGGCGCTCTCCTCGCCGCCGAAGCCATAGGAGCCGTCCAGCAGCCCATCCACAAACCATTTGAAGCCGACCGGCACCTCGGCCAGCGGGCGGCCCAGGTGGGCGGCCACGCGGTCAATCATCGAGCTGGAGACCAGCGTCTTGCCGACGGCGGCGTCGGGCCGCCAGCCGGGGCGATGCTGGAAGAGGTACCAGATGGCAACGGCCAGGTAGTGGTTGGGGTTGAGCAGCCCGGCGCTGCGGGTGACGATGCCGTGGCGGTCGGTGTCGGGGTCGTTGCCAAAGGCCACGTCGAACTGGTCCTTGAGCCGGATCAGCGAGGCCATAGCGTAGGGCGAAGAGCAATCCATGCGGATCTGCCCATCCCAATCCAGGGTCATAAAGCTGAAGGTGGGGTCCACGGCGCGGTTGACGACCTCGATGGTCAGGCCGTAGCGGTCGGCGATGGGGTCCCAGTAGCCGATCCCGGCGCCGCCCATGGGGTCCACCCCCAGTTTTAGCCCGGCGCGGGCGATGGCCTCCATGTCCAGCGCCGAGCCGAGGTCGGCCACATAGGGGGTGACATAATCATGCTCGTGGGTTGTCTCCACCTGGAGCGCCCGGCGCAGTGGGATGCGCCGCACCCCGCGCAGCCCCTCCTCCAACAGGGCATTGGCCCGGTTCTGGATGGCGCGGGTGGTGTTGGCGCCGGCGGGGCCGCCCTCCGGCGGGTTGTACTTGAAGCCGCCGTCGTCGGGCGGGTTGTGGGAGGGGGTGATGACCACGCCATCGGCCTTGCGGTGGGCGTGGCCGCGGTTGTGGGTGAGGATCGCATGGGAGATGACCGGCGTCGGGGTATAGCCCCGGCCCGCCTGGATAAAGACATCCACCCCATTGGCGGCAAAGACCTCGAGCGCGGTGTTGTGGGCCGGCTCGGAAAGCGCGTGGGTATCCATCCCTAAAAAGAGGGGGCCGTCAATGCCTTCGCCGGCCCGGTATTCACAGATGGCCTGGCAGATGGCGGCGATGTGGTCCTCATTGAAGGCGCCCTTGAGCGAGGAGCCTCGGTGCCCCGAGGTGCCAAAGCTGACCCGCTGGTTCGGCAGGCCGGGGGTAGGCTGCTCGGTGTAGTAGGCGGAGACCAGGCGGGGGATGTTGGTCAATCGCTCACGGGGGGCCGGCTGCCCGGCCAGAGGATGTGTGCTCATCTTGCGCTCTCCCTTCTCTCATTCGGACCTGTCCGTCGTTTGCCAGGATTGTAGCACAGCCGCCCCGTCCGGTCACGGGTTTGGTTAGCGGGGCACCTCCACCCCTGCGACTAGGCGGCGCAGCACAGCGTCGGCGTCCAGCCCCTCGATCTCGGCTTCGGGCCGGAGCAGAATGCGGTGGCGCAGGGTGGGCGCCACCAGCGCCTTAACATCATCGGGCGTCACATAGTCACGCCCATGCAGGGCAGCGTAGGTCTTGGCCGCAAGCAGGAGGCTGATGCTGGCGCGCGGGCTGCCGCCCAAGAGCAGGTCGGGGCTGCGCCGGGTGGCCTGGGCGATAGCCGTGATGTAGCCGAAGAGGCCCTCCTCCACCGTGACGCTGCGGATGGCAGCGCGCAGCGCCGGCAGCTCCGCCGGGCCAAGCACCGGCTGGATGCCGGCTGCGTCCAGGTCGTGGGCGTCGAAGCCGGCGTGATAGCGGCGCAAGACTTCCTGCTCCACCGCGCCGGGCGGGTAGTCCACCAGCACCTTGAACATAAAGCGGTCAAGCTGGGCTTCGGGCAGGGGGTAGGTCCCCTCATATTCGATGGGGTTCTGGGTCGCCAGCACCATGAAGGGGTTGCTCAGAGGGTGGCGCTCGCCGTCAATCGTCACCTGGCGCTCCTCCATCGCCTCCAGCAGCGCCGACTGGGTCTTGGCCGGCGCGCGGTTGATCTCGTCGGCCAAGAGGATGTTGGTGAAGACGGGGCCGCGCTTGAGGTGAAAGCGCCCCTGGTTGATCTCGAAGACTTGGGTGCCCACCACGTCGCTGGGCATCAGGTCAGCCGTGAACTGGATGCGCCCAAATCCGGCGTTAATGAGGCGGGCGAGAGTCTTGGCAAGCAGGGTCTTGGCGGTGCCGGGCGCCCCTTCCAACAACACATGGCCGCCGGCAAAAAAGGCGACCACGACCTGCTCAAAGACGCTCTCCTGGCCGACAATCACCTTGGCGGCCTCGGCGCGCATCCGGCTGTACAGCTCGCCCAGCGACAGGGTCTGGGGTGGGGTGTGGGAGAGGGTCTCGCTCATAGGGAACTTATCGGATTCTTCTGTGGTCGGTGGGCAGCGAGCGAAGATGCGCGCTGAGATACTCATCGGTGGCCTGAACCAGCCGCACCAGCCGCCCTTCGTCCAAGGGCCGGTCATAGTCGCGCAGCAGGGCGGCCAACGCCTCAATCGCCTCCGGCGACAGCCCCGGCTCCATAGGACGTAGCCGGTCCAAGAACTCATCGTCCGGCAGCTCACTGCTGAGGTGGAGCGACCGGCCCACGGCCTGTTTGAGCCGGCTTTTATGGTGGCGGGCGACGGCGTTTCGCTGCCGGGCGCGGCGCTGGAGGCCCGCCAGCGCCATGACGAATTCCGCGGCCTCCCGGCGTCGTTGGCCGCTAGGGAGGGCCAGCGCCGGTCCCAACCGCCGTCCCTGGAGCGCCAGGTAGAGCAGGACCGCGCCTGCGCCAAAGAGCAGCGCCTGGCCCAGCGGCGTCGTATAGAGCCACTCGCGCAGCGAGCGATAGCCAGTGTACTCCGCTTCTCCGGTGACGTAGGTGTGGAGGCGGATGCGCCCGCCCGCCGGCACGGTGCGCAGGATGGCAGGCACCAGCGCCGCAACGTTCTCGTCGCGCAGCGTGGCATTGGTCAGATCATAGTCCGGATGGAGATACCAGATGACGCCTGCCCCGTGCTGTTGGACGGCTACATAGACCTGGCTTCCATCCCTGTTCCCGGCGCCGGCCCAGACCGGCACAATCTCCTGGTTCTCCTCGATGACCAGGCGCGAAAAGGGGGCAAGCCCTGCCCAGCGCGCCGGCCGTTCCGGCAAGAGAGGTTGAGCCTGCTCGATACCGCCGGCCAGCCCGCCCGCGCTTTCCTGCCCAACCCCGAAGACAGAGCCGAGCCAACGGCTATAGCCCGGCGCGATCAGGACTAGCGAACCGCCGTCCGCAACCCACTGTCGCAACTGGAGCGCATCTCCAGTAGAGAGCGCCGTGCCGGTCAAGTTGGCGGTGGGGAAGACAAATACGAGATCGGTTCCCGCTTCGAGGGTGAAGGCAGGCCGGATACGGTCATCCACCGAGTAGCCCATCTCCTCCAGCCAGATCACCAGGGCGCGCAGCCCCCAGGCGTCGGCGCTCGCCGGGTCATAGGGCCGGCTTGGCTCCGGCTGGCCCTGGAGCACGGCGAAGCCCAGCACCAGCAGCACCAGAAGGGCGGCCAGCACGGTTTGGCCGGAAAAGAGGCGGCGGGGCATGGCTAGGCGACAGGCGGCTTGGCCGCCTCGGCGTCATTCACGGTCTGCGTCCTCGTGTGCGCGTCAGCATGGGCGCGGACGGAGCTTTCGAGCGCATCTACGGCCTGGAGGTAGGCGCTGTAGGTCGCATGGTCCGGCTCGCGCACTCCATACCAGACCTGGTCAAAGGTCTCGACGACCGGAGCCAGGTAGGAGTGGAGGGGCGCGCCTGCCGGAACACGCGCCAGCAGCTCATGGTTCGTCAGGCTAGGGTCCGGAGGCACGAGACGCGCCTCTTGCAGGTGGAGCAGCGCGGCCAGGTAGAGGCGGCGCACCGCGTCCCGATAACGCCCGGCCTGAGCGGCGTGGTGGGCCTGGCGGCGGGCTTCGCCGGCGGTGAGGGGCGCATTTTCGCCCTCGGCGGCGCGGCGGCGCGCCTCGGCGTCGGCCACAAAGGAGCGCAGGAGCGACTGGAGCCAGTAGGTGAGCAGCCACCCCAGCCCCAGCGCGGCCAGCGCCGCCAGCACCCAGGGAATGGCGCGCGCCGTCGCCGCCAGCGCCGGGGAGGGCGCGGCATCCTGCTCTCGCCCCAAGAGGCGGCGCAGCCATTCCTCGACCCAGGCGATAAAGCGGTCGATCAGGGCCGATGGGCGGTTGAAGAGCGGGCGGGCCAGGATTTGCTCCAGCAGGGCGAGGCGCGCGGCGGTGGCGTCTTCGGGCGCGGCGTCAAGCTGCGTGACCATGAGCCGCAGCCGGGCCAACGCCGCCTGGCGATCAAACACCGGCGCTTCGTCGCTGCCCAACAGGGGGCGCACCCGCACGATCTCGCCCGACGGCAGCACTACCTCCTGAACCGATGCCAGGCGGCGGCGCTGTTCATCCAGCGCAGCATACTCGCCCGGCGGCTCGGTCTCCAGTGCAGTGATCGCCTCGCGCAGCAGGGCATGGTACTCGTCCAGGGTGAGGCGAGCGGCGGGCGTCTGGGCCGCGAGCGGTGTCACCTGGAGCGCCAGGAGCAGAACCAGCCACAGCCCGGCCAGCCGGCAACAGCGGATGGGTGCGATCAGTCGCCGGAACGGGGAGCGCTTGGCTAGCTCCATCTCACGCCATCTCCCTACACCCCTGCTGCCTTCGCCCGCTCTGCCTCGAGCTGTTCTGCTTCCATTTGTTCCACGCGCAGCGCCAGGTCATAGGACTCGGCGCGCACGCGCAGATCGTAGTAGAGCAGCACCATGCCGGTGGCGTAGAGAGGCTGCCAGAGCAAATTGATCAGATAGCTGACGCCTGCGCTGAGTGAGATGACCAATGGGGCCTGGCCGGGAACGATCAGCAGCACGATCTGTTGCATGACCGAGAGAGGCAGGCTGATAACCAGCAGGTTGAGGATGGTGAGCAGGGCCACAAAGCCAAAGGTGTGGAAGAAGCGCCGCCGGGTTAGCGCCCAGCTCCTGCCCAGTGCGGCGAGGGGGCCGAACGCCTCCAGCGCCAGGCCGGGCGTCGCCACCGCCCAGCGGGCGCCCAGGTAGGCCATTGGCGCCAGGGCCAGGAGGATGGCAGCCAGGTAGCCCGCCAGAACGACGAAGATCGCGCCGATCATGAAGATGGCGCCAGCGCTGCTTCCCTCCCCCAGCGCCGCGCCCACGCCGAAGAGCAAGGCGACCACGGCAAAGGCGATGACGACCGCAACCACCGCCGCCAGGGTCGTGCCGCCGATGGCGACGGCCTGAACCAGGCTCATGCCGATGGCCGGCAGGAACCGCCGCCAGGCCAGCCGCAGCGCCTCGCCCACGCGCAGCGCGCCGCCATGCAGAAAGGTGTGGATATGGAAGGTCACGGCCAGGTTGGTCAGGCTAGTCGCCAGGATGTGGAGCAGCATCACTAGCCCAATGAGGACAAAGTACCCGGCTACGTCAGTGACCACCTCGTTCATGAGCGCCGGGTCGCTCTGCGCGGAGGCGCTGATGAGCACGTCGGCCAGGCCCATGTAGCCGACGATAAAGCGCCCGGTGAAGAGGGCCATCACCACCCCAAGCGGCGCCAGCACGACCGCGACCGTCAACGCCAGT
>DATLZJ010000836.1:0-5285 GCA_035574055.1 Caldilineaceae bacterium | reverse complement strand
TGCCGATCCGCTTCCTGAAGTTTCACCCGAATCCCTCGCATCCTGCTGCTCCCCGACGCGCCGCTGCGCCCATCTCTAGATCAAGGCCAGCGCCACGCCCAACATCCCGCACAAGACGCCCACGAGCCAAAATCGCTCTTTGACCTGCATCTCACTCCAGCCCAGTAGCTCAAAGTGGTGGTGGAGCGGGGACATCTTGAAGATGCGCCGCCCCTCGCCATAGAGCCGTTTGGTCCATTTGAAATAGGTCACCTGCAAAATCACGCTGCCGGCTTCGGCCACAAAGACAAAGCCCACGACCGGCAAGAGCAGCCACTGTCCGGTCCAGACGGCCACCAGCCCCAGGGTTGCGCCCAGCGATAGGCTGCCCGTGTCGCCCATGATCATCTGGGCCGGGTAGGCGTTGTACCACAGGAAGGCCAGCAGCGCGCCCACCACCGTGAAACAGAAGGTCATCAAAGGCCACTGATTTTGTAGATAAGCAATCGTGCCATAGCAGGCAAAGGCGATGCTGCTCAGGCTGCCTGCCAGACTGTCCAGCCCGTCGGTCAAATTGACGGCATTGCTCGTGCCGACGAGGATCAGCACCGTGACCGGAATGATCCACGGGCCGATCCGAAAAAAGTCTTTGAACCCCGGCACGCCCATGTAATCCCACTGGGGCGGGCCAAAGTAGAGCACCAGGGCAATAATGGTGGCGAAAAGCACTTGAAAGCTGCTCTTCATGCGGGGACTCATGCCCTCGCCCTTGCCACGAATCCCTTTAATCCCCTGCCAATCGTCAATGGCCCCCAAGATGGCATGGGACCCAAGACAGAAGAACAGAACGAGGGTGCTCTGCCCGATGGTGCTCAATCCGCCTAACTCGGCGATGTTCAGCACGCCGGTGATCAACAACACCGGCACGACAATCAAGATACCGCCCATGGTGGGGGTGCCGGTCTTCAACTGGTGGCTGTCCGGTTCTTCGACCCGAATCTGCTTGCCGATCCCCCAACGTTTGAGCAGAGAAATTAACGGTTTTCCCCAAATGACGGCTAGAAAAAAGCTGACGGTTCCTAACGTCAAGGCGTATGCCATGTACGGCTCTCTAGTTCAATGGTGCGCGAGTGGTCGTGCATGTTGGCCGTCTGCCTGTCGGTCGCACATGCGCCGGGCGCTATGATCGACCAGGCGCTGCAATCAATGCTGGCGCAAGGTTCCCTGGAGCAGACTGTCCTGGCCGTCCGCGTCCCGGCTGAGGGCAAGCACAATGGCATCCATGCCCACGGCGCGGCTGCCCTTGACCAGCACAAGATCGCCTTGCCGAAGCTCGCGCCGCAAGAGCGAAACGGCTTCCTCGAAGTCGGCGGTGATAAAGAGCCGTTGGTCGTCAATGCCGGCGTCGCGCGCTTCTTCGCCGATGGCGCGACCTAGCTCGCCGACGGTGACGAGGGTGTGGACGACATCGGCGGCGCGCCGGCCAACAATCTTATGCCCCTCATCGGTATAGTGGCCCAGCTCCAGCATATCCCCCAGCACGGCAATGCGCCGCCCGCCCGGTCCCGGTTCCAGGTCGTTGAGCAGGTTGAGCGCGGCGATGGTGCTGGCCGGGCTGGCGTTGTAGGTGTCGTCAATGATGGTCGAGCCGTTGAGGCCCGGCGCCACCACCAGCCGGAGCTGCCCCGGGATGTTCTGAATGCCGGCGACGATCTCCTCCCAGCTCAAGCCCTCGACCAGACCGACCGCAGCGGCGCGCAGCGCGGTGTGGACGCTGTGGCGGCCCAGGAGGGGCACGCGCACATGGAGCGACTCCACCCGCTCGCCTCGCCCCGCCTCCGGTCGCCGGTAATGGAAGCGGAAGCGGATGCCCTCCATGCCGGCGCCAACGATCTCGTCGGCCCACAGGTCGGCTTCGGGGGTCAGGCCATAGCGGAAGATACGGGCCTGGGTGAGCGAGGCCATGGCCTGCACGCGCTCATCGTCCCAATTGAGAATGGCGACGCCGCCGTCCTCGGCGGCGGGCAGGGCGCGCACCAGCTCTGATTTGGCTTGGGCAATCGCCTCCATGCTGCCCAGCCGGCTCAGATGGACCGGCCCCACGTTGGTAATGACGCCGATGCGCGGCCGCGCCAGCACACACATGGTCGCGATCTCGCCCAGGGCATACATGCCCATCTCCAACACGGCCCGCTCATGGTCGGGCCGCAGCTCCAGCAGGGTCAGGGGCAGCCCCTGCTCACTGTTGAGATTGCCCTTGTTGTGCAGCGTTTTGTAGCGTTGGCTGACCACCGACGCGGCCAGCTCCTTGGTGCTGGTTTTGCCGACGCTGCCGGTGATGCCGATCACACTGAGCTGTGGGTGGCTGCGGTGGACCCGCTGGAAGCCGCCCACCTGTTGCAGTGCAGCCACTGTATCATCCACGAGATAGACCAGCGACCGGCCGGCCAAGGCATTGGGCGCGGCGGCGGCCCAGGCAAGCGATGGCGGTTCCGGGCGATTCTGCCGGCAATCAATGATCACGGCGCCGGCGGCGCGAGCTTGCTCTTGGCCGCGTTCTTCACAGATCACGGCCCCGGCGCCCCGCTTCAGCGCATCGCCCACATAGCGGTGGCCGTCGGTGTTCTGACCCACCAGGGCGATAAAGAGGTCACCCGGCCCCATATCGCGGCTGTCCAACCCGGCGTGAGCAATGGGGGCTGGCGGCAGCGCGAGCGGGGGCAACTCTCCCGCCAGCGCCTGCCACAGCGTATGTTGGGTGATCTGCGTCGCTAAGATCGGCGGCAAGTGCTACTCTCCTGCTCCGTCTACAGCGCCCAACCGCACCTCATCGGGCGGAATGCCAAAGTGGTCGAGCAGCCGCTTGGTCACGTTTCTAAAGACCGGCGCTGCCGTCTCGCCTGCCCATAGACTGAGTTCGGGATCAGGCCGGTCCATTTTCACCAGGACCACGAACTGTGGGTCTTCGGCGGGCGCAAAACCTACATAGCTGACGATGGTCTCGTCATAGACATAACCTTCAGGCGAAGGAATCTGGGCGGTGCCGCTCTTGCCGGCGACCGTATAGCCCGGTACGTAGGCGTTGGAGCCGGGCGAGTTGACGACCTCGACCATCATTTGCGTCATCATGGCGGCGGCTTCCGGCTTGATCACCCGGCGCACCACCTCCGGCTCGGTGTACAAGACTTGGTCGCCGGCGATGCGCGCCTGGACGACATAGGGGCGCAAGAGCGCCCCGCCATTGGCGATCACGGCGACGGCGTTCACCATCTGGAGGGGGGTCACGGCCAGCCCCTGGCCGAAGCTATTGGTGCCCAAGTCGGCCAGGCTCCATTGGCTGCTGGCGGGCGTCTTGATCTGCCCTTTGATCTCGCCCGACAAGTCCACACTGGTCGCCTCATCGAATCCAAACAGGCGGACATAGCGGTAGAACAGTTCCGGCCCCATCCGCTCGGCGATCATGGCGGTGACGACGTTGAGCGACTGCGCCAGGGCATAGGTGGCCGTCACCCGCCCGCTGGCCCCGCGGTTGCTGTTGTAGATCGTCCGCTGGCCGATGGTAAAACTTCCTGTGTCGGTAAAGATCATGGTCGGGGTGATCACGCCGGCGTCCAGCGCCGCGGCCATGGTCACGACCTTGAAGACCGAGCCTGGCTCATATTGGGCGCTGATGGCCGGGTTATTGAAGGTCTCATAGGCCGCCAGCTCATAGCGGTTTGGGTCATAGTCAGGCAAGTTGACCAGCCCCAGGATTGCGCCGGTGTGAGGCTCCATCACGATGATGGTGCCGGCGACCGCTTTATATTGCGCCAGGCCCCGCTGAAGCTCTTCCCGAATGATCCATTGCACCGTGCGGTCAATCGTCAACATCAAGTCTTTGCCCACGGTGGAGGGGATAAAGCGGCGCACCTCCACCGGCAGGCTGTCCAGGGGCATGAGCGGCTTGCCGAGCAGGCCCGCGCCGTTCTTCAGCAGAAACTCGTTGTAATATTCTTCAATGCCGGTGACGCCGCCGCGGTCAAGCTGGACAAAGCCCAGCAGGTGGGAGGTTAGCTCGGCCTGGGGATAGTAGCGTTTGGTCATGGGCACGGTCTGGACGTGCTGGAGTGGAAAGACCATCGCTGTCTTGGCAAGCTCTGCCTTGAGCGTGTCGATCCTGGCCGCCTCCTCCAGGCTAATGGCTTCGGATAGAACGGCGTAGTAGGATCCGGCATAGGTGTTGAGCACCCCGATTGTCTGCTCATAGGGAAGGCCGATTGTCTCCTGGAGCTGGCGTGCGACGATATCCCGATCCTCGGCCGTCTGCAAGTGCGCCGGTGTGGCAGTGAGCCGATAGTAGTACCGGTTGACTACCAGAGGGATCCCATGGCGGTCTACGACCACGCCGCGCGGGTTTGGCTCCTCTTGGATGACCATCTCCTCCTCCGCCAACACCGGCTGGAAGAGCTGGTAGCGCAGGAGCTGGGCCAGGATGACCAGCGCCAGCAGGCAAAAGAGCGCGGCCAGCAGCGAGAAGCGCCCGCGCGGGCGCTCCGGCGCGACGGGGTGATCGGTTCCGGCGTCTGGGCTGGACGGCGTGGGTGGAACTAACCTGGGCGTCGCTTGCATGGCGTCCTTCACTCGGATGCAGGCCGGCAGGGCCGCTACGGATGGTTGAACGCCTGCACCACGGCGGCGCCCCGGTCCAGCGTCTCCTGCCACCAGTGACGCCATTGTTCACCGGCGGCGTCCTCGCCGGTCAGAGCGCTGGCAAGATCGGGCGCCGGGGGCGCGCTCGGCTCAGGTTGGGCAGGACGCCATTGGCGACGGAAGAAGGTTTCCCATTCGGCCAGCGGGCTGCGCGCAGAGGCGGCAGGCAGGTCGTCGAGGGTGGAAGCAGCGGCAGCGAGCGGTTGTGGAGCGGCAGCCGGGGAGGCGGCGTCTGCGATCGCCGGGGCCGCCGGGATGATATGGTACTCGCGCTGCGACGCAGGCATATAGCCCTGGGCGATGATACGTTCCAGCACATGCTCCAGGTTGGTCTCGCGGGCAATCTGCCAGGCCAGGTCGCCATTTTGCTCTTCCAGCTTGGCTAGCTCGTGCTGAAGCTGCCTTAGCTCGACGCGCGCCTGGAGAATTTGGGCGGCCAGAAAGACATGCAAGGTAGCGCCGGCAAAGATCAGGATGAGTGCTGCCAGATAAATCATGAAGGCGCGCGGGGTCGAGGGGAGGCGCAGAGTCCGGTCGAGCAGATCGAGCAGTTGGCGGAGCCGGCCCAGGGCCGCGACCGATGGGCCGAGAGCGCCGGAATCAAAGGGCGGGAGGGC
>DATLZJ010000835.1:0-2128 GCA_035574055.1 Caldilineaceae bacterium | reverse complement strand
TTACAGCCGCCATACCTTGCTCAACGAGGTGGGCGAGGCCGGCCAGATCAAGCTGCTGGAGGCTAAGGTGCTGCTCATCGGCGCGGGCGGTCTGGGCAGCCCCGCGGCCATGTACCTGGCCGCGGCGGGCGTGGGCACGATTGGCATTGTGGACTTTGACGTAGTAGACAAGTCGAATCTCCAGCGCCAAATTTTGCATGGCCTCAAGGATGTGGGCCGGCCTAAGGTCGAGTCGGCAGCCGACCGTCTGCGCGACCTCAACCCGGATGTGAAGGTTGTCATCCATCGAGAGCCGATCACCAGCCATAACGCGCTGGAGATCATCCGCAACTATGACATCGTGCTCAACGGCTCGGACAACTTCCCGACCCGCTACCTGGTCAACGACGCCTGCCAGTTCCTGGGCAAACCGTTGGTGGACGCCAGCATCTTTATGTTTGAGGGCCAGGTGACGGTCTACCAGCCGGATGCGCCGGAGCAAGGCATCGTGGGCGGCCCCTGCTATCGCTGCCTCTACCCCGACCCACCGCCGCCCGGCGAGGTGCCAAGCTGCGCCGAGGCCGGTGTGCTGGGCGTGCTGCCCGGCATCGTCGGCTCCATTCAGGCCGTCGAGGCCATGAAGCTGATCCTGGGCATTGGCGAGCCGCTGGTGGGCCGGCTGTTAATGATTGACACGCTGGACATGAGCTTCCGCACTCTGAAGGTGCAGCGCGACCCGCAGTGCCCCGTCTGCGGCGAGCATCCGACGGTGACGGAGTTGATTGACTACGAGCAATTCTGCGGCCTGCCGTCCCGCAATGGCGCGGGCCAGACGGCGGCGCATGAGTTGGTGGCGGCATAGACCGCCGGCACGTTCCTTCCGGCGCTTGGCGGTTCTCTCGCCGAGGGATGAGCTGCCGAGCGCCGGTCCTAGAGAGGAACCATCATGGATTTGCAGACCGATGTCAAGAACGGCGTGATCACACCACCGGCCTATCTGCCGAAAGGCGCTGTGCTCCAGCCCAAGGCGCACCGCACGGTGACGCTGCCCAGACCCGGCGATATCCTTGCCAATATCGGCAACACGCCGCTGCTGGACTTGAGCCACTTTGCCCGCAGCTTTGGCGTTTCACCGCAGGTCGGCGTCTATGGCAAGGCCGAGTGGTTCAACCCTAGCGGTTCGGTGAAGGCGCGGGCTGCGCTGCGCATCGTCGAGGAGGCCGAGCGGACCGGCCAGTTGGGGCCTGGCAAAATCCTCATTGACAGCAGCTCCGGCAACACGGGCATTGCCTTTGCCCTCATCGGCGCGGTCAAGGGCTTTGAGGTCCACCTGGTGATGCCGGCCAACGTAAGCCAGGAGCGCAAGGCGTTGGTGCGAACCTACGGGGCGACGCTCATCGAGTCGGACCCGCTGGAAGGCTCGGACGGCGCGATCCTGAAGGTGCGCGAGCTGGTGGCGGCCAACCCAGAGCGTTACTTCTACGCCAACCAGTATAACAACCCGGCCAACTGGCAGGCTCACTATGAGACGACCGGCCCGGAGATTTGGCGGCAGACCCAGGGGACGATCACCCACTTCGTCGCCGGACTGGGCACCACCGGCACCTTTGTCGGCGTTGGGCGCTATCTGAAGGGGCGCAACCCAGCCATCCAGTTGGTCGCAATCCAGCCGGAAGACGAACTGTCGGTGATCGAGGGGCTGAAGCACCTGCCCAGCGCCATCCGGCCCGGCATCTACGACGAGAAGCTGGCCGACCGCCATCTGGGCATCGGCGCCGATGAGACATGGACCATGACCCGGCGGCTGGCGCGTGAGGCCGGGCTGTTTGTCGGCGTGAGCGCCGGCGCGGCCGTCTGCGGCGCGATCCAGATCGCGCGCGAGCTGGAGACGGGCGTGGTGGTAACGCTCTTGCCCGACGACGGCAGCAAGTATGTGAGCCTGGGTATCTTTGATTAGTCTGATTGAATTGACCGGACTGAAGGGGCTGCCATGACCACCGCTACTGCTCCATCCCGGCCTGTACAACCGGGGACGCGCCTGGTGGACCAGACTGCGCTGCGCGTCAACCAGGCCTGTATCGTTACGCTGCTGCTTCTGGCCTTTCTTTTCGACCAGCCCTGGCTGGTGGCCGTGGTGGGGCTGGTCATG
>DATLZJ010000834.1:0-6739 GCA_035574055.1 Caldilineaceae bacterium | reverse complement strand
GTAGAGGCAGGCCTTGTGCCTGCCCTTGTGGGCGCCCACAAGGGACGCCCCTACAAGTCACACGTTGCCGGCTCGAGGGAGGCGCCAGCCACCCCTACGTCACTAGTCAGCAGTCAGCCTGCGCTGCGCCAGCAACCGGCGCAGCGCAGGATAATCAATCTTGGCGTTATGGCGCTTGTCCACCGGCAGCCGAGGCAGCGCCAGCAGCCGGTCGAGATGCGCCCAAGCCAGCGCCTTGCACAGGGCGGCCTGGCGCGCCTCGGTCAGCGGCCTGTATAACTCCAGCGCCAGCACCCGCTCGCCTGACAGTGACACCAGCGCCGCATGTTTGACCTCGGCGAAGGTATGGGCCGCGCATTCGACGGCGAAGGGATAGAGCAAACCGCGGGCATCCTCGACCCGCGCCGCGCAGCGCCCCAACAGCCAGAGCCGTCCCTTCTCGTCCAGATAGCCGGCGTCGCCGGTGCGTCGCCAACGAGTGTCGCCGGCCAGGAGGATGGTCTCCGCATCTCCCTCCCCTTGCTCATAGCCGGGCAGCACATGCGACCCGCTCACCAGGATTTCGCCCGCGTCGCCGGGTGGCAGCGCCGCCGCCTCCAGCGCCGCGGGCGTCATGGGCGGCAGGGGCGTCTCCCACCGGTCGGGCAGGATGCGTACCTGGATGGACGGGACCGGCAGGCCCACCAGCAGACCGCCCCCTTGCGCCATGCGCTGCCGGTCGGCGGGTGTGATGGCCGCGGCCTCGATATGGGCAATTGGCTCGGCCTCGGTTGCGCCATAGACGGCGGTGATCGAGGCATTGGGCGCAATCGCCTGTAGCTCGTCCAGCAGATCCGGGAAGAGCGGCGCGCCGCCGCCGAAAATGCGGGTGATGTGGGGCAGCGTGCGGCCTGCTGCTGCACAGTGGCGGGCGATCTGCTCCAAAAAGGCGGGGGAGGCCGCCAGGCAGGTCGCTTCATCCTGCACGATCTGGGCGACCAGCGGGCCGGCGCGCACCCGCCCTGGCCGGCGCAGGTCTACACCGGGGAGAAGGGTGGCCGCGCCCGCAGCTAGGAAGGAGAGGACAAAGATGGGCAGCGTCGTCGCCACCCGGTCGCCCGGCCCCAACCCCAATGCTGCCTGGATGCTCTTGTGTTGCGCCAGCAGAAAGCCCTGGGTGCGCAGCGCGACCTTGGGGCGACCGGTGCTGCCGCTGGTGGTGGTGATCAGGGCCGGTGTATCGGGGCCGGCAGGGCTGGTCTCGCCCGTATCAGGTGGGCAGCGCCAAAGCTGCGCCCAGCGCACGGCCCCCGGCGCGCCCCAGCCGGTGGCGATCGCAAGGGGGATGCGGCGCAGCGCAGGCACGACCAGGCGCAGCAGATGTGCGCGCGGGGCGCCGAAGAAGGCTTGGGGCTGCCAACGGGCGCAGGCGTCGGCGATCTGAGCGCGGCCCAGGCCCGGGTCCACAAAGACCGCAGCCGCGCCCAACCGGAAGAGCGCGCCCAGCGCGATATAGAGGTCGGCGCTCATCGGGTGGAAGAGCAGCGCCCGGTCGCCGGGCCGCAGGCCGCTCTGCCGGAGCATTGTCGCGGCGCGGGCCACGGCTTCATCCAGCCGGGCAAAGGTGTAGAACGCCGCCCGGCCCCCCGTCCGGTCGATCAGCGCCGGCGCATCCGGCTGTATCTCGGCTTGGGTATGAAGTAAATCGGCCAGATTCATAGGCTCAGTAGCTACTGGGGACAGGGCTGCTCCTGTGCAAGTGGCTCGCTGGCACGGCATAGGACGACAAAGGTAGCTAACGCAGCCAGCCCGAACGTGGCAATAAAGGTAGCCATCGGCGTCGCGGTCACAGCACCGGCCAGCCCCACCAGCGGTGCGACAACCGCACCGAATGTAAATTGCAGCACACCCAAGAGAGCCGATGCGCTTCCGGCTATACCGGCCTCAACCTTGGCGAGCGCCAGCGCGGCTGAATTGGGGAAAATGAGGCCCAGGCTGGCAACGAGGACAAACAAGGCTGCCAGTACACCCGCCAGGCCCACGCCATTGAGAACAACGCCAAGCAGGACGACGCCGGCCATAACGTTTGCCCCTACTCCCCAAGCGAGGAGCGTTTGCGGCGACACCCGCCCGACAAGTTTAGCGCCCACCTGAGCCATCAGCGCCAACCCCAGGGCATTAATGCCGAACACATAGCTCACGCTCAAGGGCGAGAGGCCATAAATCTTCTGCAATACAAACGGAGAGCTTGAGATGTAGATGATACCGGCCGCGGCGGCGAAACCGCTGGTAAGCGCATAGCCCACAAAACGGCGGTCTGCCAGTAGCGCGCCGAATGTCCTGAAGGTAGCAGAGACACCGCCGCGCCCGCGACGAACTGTGGGCAGGGTTTCGCCAAGTCCAAAGGTCACAGTCAAGAGCAGCCCAACGCCAATCAGCGCCAGCGCGCCGAAGACCCCACGCCAGGAGGTAAATATGAGCAACTGGCCGCCAATCACGGGGGCAACCATGGGCGCGAGAAAGTTTATCGCCATCAACAGAGAAATGCAACGCGCCAGCGTATTACCCGCATAGAGATCACGGGCTATGGCAAGGGCCAGCACAATTCCGGTTGCTCCGGCAACCCCCTGCACAAAACGCAGAGCGATGAGGATGCCGACAGAAGGGGCGATGACACAAAGGAGCGACGTGATCGCGAAGACTGCCATACCGATGAGTAAAGGCCAACGCCGCCCGCGCGCGTCGCTGACCGGCCCGACGAGCGCCTGGCCTAGCGCCATCCCCAGAATGCCGGCGCTCAAGGCTAGTTGTGTCTGTGCTATTGTGGCGCTCAGAGCCTGACTAACAGCCGGGAGAGCAGGCAAGAACATATCGGTAGACAGCGGCCCTAGTGCGGTCAATCCCCCTAGGATGAGCACATGGAGCAACCGGACCCGAGCCAATACTGCCGGTGCGTGCGCCGCCCCCTGTTCGGCAGGCGTGACAGCAGTGGCATACGTGGGCAATGCCGGGGCTTGATCGGCTTGCTGTCCAGAGAGGTCTAGCCGCCTCAGGGAGAAGTATCGCTTGAACATAACACTCCGATTCCTTACAGATGATAGTTCGATAGTTCAGTTTTATTGAACAATTGAACTGTAACACGTTCTGTGATATCATGTCAAGCGTGAGAAAGCTGATGCATCCCGCGCGTGAGGCTCTGTCCTTACCGAATATCTTGTATGCGCTCGGCGATCCTTTGCGATTGAGGATTGTCCGGGAGTTGGCTACGGTAGACGAAGCAGTTAGCTGTGGGGATATCTCGGTGATTAAGGAGATGGCGAAATCAACCGGGTCGTATCAATTCAAGGTGCTGCGCGAGGCAGGGCTTATTCACATGAGGCCGCAGGGCAGGCGCATGTTGGTCTCTCTGCGCAAGGAGGATTTAGAGGCTCGGTTCCCTGGGCTGTTGGACAGTATTCTCCACGCGTATCAGCGCCAATGACTCGTGATTGCAGCCGGTAGAGAGTATGAAAAAGGCCGGATACACAGGCGGACCCGGCCCGTATATGATTGAATCGCCTATCGGCTCCCGGAACTGCGGCAAGCTGCCGGCCAGCAGCCAACACTCTCCAGCCAACAATCCCCTAGCCGTCAAGCAGCTCCTGCAAGCGTTGGCGGGCGGCGTTCGGGTCTGCCTTGCCCTTGGTGGCGCGCATAACCTGGCCCATGAAGAAACCGAAGAGCTTGGCCTCGCCGGCGCGATAACGGGCCAATTCGGCGGGATTGGCCTGTAAAATCTCCTGGATGGCCTCGTCAATCACCGACATATCGCTGACCATCGCCAGCCCCTCGCGCGCCACGACCGCCTGCGGGTCTTCGCCGGTGGCGACCACCGTTTCCAGTACTTTTTTGCCCGTGTTCTGGTTGATCACCTTATCGTCCACCAGCTTGAGCAGCGCCGCTAGTTGCGCCGGGCGGAGCTTGATCTGGGCGATCTGGCGCAGGTCCTGGCCTTCGCCGCCGGCATAGACGAGCCGGAATAGTTCGCCGGTGATCCAGTTGGCGACGCGTTGGGGCTTGCCCTCCTCCTCGCCATAGGCGGCGACGGCCTCCTCAAAGAAGGCGGCGACCAACGCCTCGCTGGTCAAGATGTCCGCGTCAGTAGGACGCAGCCCCCACGCCTGGAGATAGCGGGCGCGCTTGGCGTCGGGCAGCTCCGGCAGCGTCGCGCGGATCTCCTCCACCCAGGCGCGGCTGACCACCAGCGGCGGCAGGTCCGGCTCCGGAAAATAGCGATAGTCGTGGGAGCTTTCCTTGCTGCGCTGGAGCACCGTCACCTGGCGCTCCTCGTCCCAGCCCATATTGACCTGCTCGACCACGCCGCCCTGCTCCAGCGCCTCGATCTGGCGTTGCATCTCATAGGCAATCGCGGCGCGCACCGAGCGGAAGCTGTTGAGGTTTTTCACCTCCACCTTGACGCCATATTCGCCGCGCGCCTTTTGCTCCAGGGTGCGGACGCTGATGTTCGGCTCGCAGCGCAGCGCGCCCTTCTCCATGTCGCCGCTGTTGACGCCCAGGTAACGCAGGATGGTGCGGAGCTTGGTCAGAAAGGCGTAGGCTTCATCGGGGCTGTGGATGTCGGCCTCGGTCACGATCTCCATCAGGGGCACGCCCGCCCGGTTTAGGTCCACCAGCGAATAGATGCCCTCATGGACCGAGCGCCCGGTATCTTCCTCCAGATGGGCGCGGCGGATGCGGATGCGCGAGACGCCGCCATCGGGCAACGCTACATCCAGATAACCATTGGTGCAGAGGGGTAGCTCGAACTGGCTGATCTGGTAGCCCTTGGGCAGATCGGGATAGGTGTAGTTCTTGCGCGCAAAGACCGCTGTCTCGGCAATCTGGCAATTGAGCGCCAGACCCGTCTTGATGGTCGCCTCGACCGCCGCTTGGTTGATGACCGGCAGGCTGCCCGGCATCCCTAGACAGATAGGACAGACGCGCGTGTTGGGCGGCGCGCCTGCATAATCGGTGGCGCACCGACAGAACATCTTTGAGCGGGTCAGGAGCTGTGCATGAACCTCCATCCCGACCACCAGCTCATACTTGGTTTGGAGTACAGACGTTATGGCAAGCATAGCTCTGCTCATCTGTCGCGCCTTGGAACCTAAGGCAGCGTTTCCTTCGTTAATAGTAAAACCGTTAAGGGTAGAACAGGGTTGCCAACGCGCTCGGCGCTTACAGACCACTTCCACAAACCGATTTCCACAAACCGATTTCCACAAACCGATGCCGAGAGTCGTCAATCCCCGAAAACAAGGCTACAATAGCACGGAATGCGAACGCCATCATACCCCTTTACACCCGATTGTACAACCGTAGCTGACTTAGGGGGATTTTGGGGCGCGGATGCGCAGACCGGCGAGGTTGGCGCAAGACGCTTGAGACAATGATAGCTTAGACGGTTGCTTGGATTGTTGATTGGATGAGTTGGCTCGATACCCTACGCGAAACGGTAGGCCCGCGCTGGCCCTGGCTGCTGGTGCTGGTCGGGGCGCTGACGCTGGCCGTCACCATTGGCCTGGTCGGCCCCCAGTTCTTCAACCCGAGAACAAAGCCTTTGCCCGGCCAAGCCACCATACAGGCCGGAGGGCAGGACATATCACCCGGCGTGGCCGCAGGCGCGTCCACCGCAGGGACGCCGGCCGCGGCCATCGCCCAGGCTCAGGGAACGCCGGCGCCCACATTGCCCCCGGCCCCGACTCCCACCCCAACTGCTACCTTGACGCCCCCCGAGCAACTGACCGAGGGGCTGCGCCTCCATCGCTTAGGCGACTATGTAGCCGCGCGCGACCGGCTGGCGACGCTGCTGGCGAGCGAGGGGGTTGAACGCCCCATCCGGCTCCAGGCCAGATTCCAACTGGTCAAGAGCTATCTGGGCGACGGTCACTACAGTGAGGCGCTGGCTGCCCTCGCGCAACTGGAGGGAGAGCTAAACAGTGCAGCCGTCGAAGCGTCTGGCCGGGCGGCAGAGCAGGAGTTGGCGGCCAAGGCCCACTTCCTGCGCGCCGTGGCGCTGGCCGGGCTGGGACGCTATGGCGAGACCATTGCCGCCTACCGGGCCTTTCTAGACGCTTATCCCGCTCTGGCTGCCGCCATCCAGCCGCGCATCGCCCAGAGCTATCTGGCGCTCGGCGACTCAACCGGCGCCGCCGCGGCCTATCGCGCCGCCGCCGATGCCGCCGCCGAGCCGGCCCAGAAGGTAACGCTGCTGGAGACGCTGGCCCAAACCTATAGCAACCTGGGGCGCTATGCCGACGCCGTGGCAGCCTATGACGAAATCCTCGATGTGGCCCGCAATGCCGGCTATCGCGCCCAAATCCACTACCTGGCGGGCGAGACCCTTGCCCTGGCCGGTGATGAGGCGGGCGCAATCGCCCGCTGGCGCGCAGCCACCGAGGAGGCTCCCGATAGCAACGCCGCCCATCAGTCGCTGA
The DNA here is from genome assembly GCA_035574055.1 of Caldilineaceae bacterium. Lineage (GTDB taxonomy): Bacteria > Chloroflexota > Anaerolineae > Caldilineales > Caldilineaceae > QEUY01. The sequence goes on along the minus strand of DATLZJ010000834.1, from coordinate 284 downwards.
GCAGGCTGGTAGAACGCCAGGTGGAGTTCGACCTGTACCGGCGGGGCATGATCAATCTGTCGCCCGGCATGTGGCTGCCCGCCATCAACGCCTTCACTGCCTACCTGGCCGACGCGCCGCCCGAGGATGAGCGAGCCGCCGATGCCCTGCTGGGGCTAGGCCAGGCGTACATGGGCGCAGGCAACTATTCGGCGGCGATTGATGTCTTTGACCGGCTGCTGGAAAACTACCCCGACTGCGACTGCTTCGGCCAGGCATGGCTCGACAAGGCCGCGTCCCAAGCC
>DATLZJ010000833.1:0-4436 GCA_035574055.1 Caldilineaceae bacterium | reverse complement strand
GCGGGGTTGATGGTCACCAGCCGGGTGTGAGTGCCCCCCTCGCTCATGATGGCATAGATCGTGCCGTCCAGCGGGTCAATCGCGAGATCGCCGATATCGTTGAGTCCTTCGATTGGCTGGATCACCACAAAGTCCACCTGCTGGCCGGGGTTGACCGGGTCGGCGAAGGCGCCGGGAATAAATGCGCCTGTGTTCCGATTGATACGCACGAGGATATCCGGCGGGCTGGGGTCGCCGACATTGAGCGGCGACGTATGGTGGGCGCCCCACATCTCGCCGGTGATTGGGCTGATGCTCAGGCCATCAATGTCGTTGAGGTCCAGTGATTCCAATTCCGGGTCAGCGTCGAGTTGGCCCTGAGCTGTCCCGAAGTCGCCGATGGCGGTGAAGGTCGCCGAATCCAACGCCAAGGCGCCCAGGCGGTAGTCGTCTGCGGCATAAAGCTGCTGGCCGCCGGGCAAAAAGGTGATCGCCTCGATGAAGTTGGTGTTGATGTTGGGAATCAGCCCGTTGATCGGCTGGGTGTCGCCCGTCTGGCGGTTGAGATAGGCCAAGGTGTCTTTGCCGTTCACCTCCATCCCTTGCTCGTCTATGTAGCCGTCGGCCACGGCGTAACATAGTTCTGGGCTAAGTCCATTGCCTTGTGCCTGCGCCGGGTAGGGTGCAGCCAACATGCTCAACAAGACCAATCCGCATCCGAGCAACAATGCGCAAGCGAGGGTTCTGCGGGTTCTCATGGTAGCTTCTTTCTGCGGAGCCTCCCTGCTCCGACTACTCTTTGAGTGATCTATCAGTTGAACTTATAGAGAGGCGTGTCGCCGACGAAACCGATGCAGGCGACTTGGCCCAAGCGCGTCTCCGCTCGCACGAAGGAGAGAAGCACATTTGGCGCGTCTTCATCTGGAGCGCCCCCATACGGCGCAGGGGGGGCGGCGTTTGACCGGCAGCCGGGAGACGCTGGCCCCTCCAAAAAGAGCAAGGGCGTGCGGAGCATCCGCAAGAAGTGAGCGAGCCGGCAGCGCCGTTGGTCGTGCGCCAGCTCCCAGGGGAAGGAGCGGGTCAGTAAGACGGCATCAAAGCTGAGATCAGGGAGCGCCGACCAGGTCAGCAGCGGCTCCGGCACGATGTGGAAGCGTCTGTTTTCGGCGCGGCGCAAGCGTCCCAGGAAGGGATGGATCTCCCCATTCGCCTCACCGGTGAAGCAGCCATAGCCGAGGTCCTCCAGCCGGTGGCACTCATAGCCTAGCTCGGCGCCAACCACCAGGATGCGTGCGGGCGCCGGCGGCAGGTGGGGACAGAGCAAGTCCAACCGCTCCACACAATCGCGGCGGGCGGGAATATGGCTCAGGTCCGGATGGAGCGCCGGTTGGGGCAGCAGGCCGCCATTGGCGGCTGCATATGCCTCCAGCTCGCGGCGGAATGCAAGCCAGGCCCGGTGACGCACGGCGATCCGGATGGGAACTTGGGGAATCCCCAAGACTTTAGCGGCTGCCAGCCGGTGGGCGCTATTGCTGAAGAGCAGATCGCCCTCGCGCCCGATGCTGACGGTGATCTCGTCTTTGCCGGCAAAGGGATTCCCGGCCACGATAGGATGTAGCTCTGTTTGAGACTTATACCCGCCCGCGCCGATGGCCTCTGCCAGCGCGCTGAGCTTTGCGCAGCGCTGGTCGAGGTCTTCCTGAGTTCGACAGCCCCAAGGCATCTCGCCCCGTTGGATGCGGGCAAGGAGGCGCTGATAATAGACAGTCTGCTGCCACTTTCGCTTCTCGACCAGGACCTCGCGAAAGGCAACATAGACATCTAGATTTTCAAAGGGCTTCTCCAACCGGTCCCAATCCCCATCCAGCACATAGCCCTTGCTCTCAAGCAAGTTGAACTCTGTCAGGGCCGAATAGTGGATGCGTCCGGGGGGCGTCCAGTGCAGCCGGTCGTCATCCAGCGCGCGTACGTAGCTGCCTGTGAGACTGTGGACGCGAGTCAGCACGGCCCGGCGTAGGTAGCTGAGTTGCCAACCGTGCCGGCGCCAGATGTGTATCAGTCTCCGCTGCACGACCGGAAATCTAGACAGTTGGTCGTATATGATCAGCAGCAGGCGCATCTGAATGGAGTTCTTTGAGCGATGGGATGGGCTTCTCGATGCGACTTGCTCCATGGGTTGCCTCCAGAAGTTGTCAGCGCGCCTGCGACAAGCCAGCCGCTGGCGACAGGATCACTCTACGATGTCTCTGTGCCTCGGCACAGTCTTTGAATGCGGAGCATGTCATATCTTTCACCTTTCCCGGCATACTCCACGGAGAACTCCTCTCCGAAAAATGCGCGTAGAATCGGCAAGGTGGGGGCGATCATAAAGCCGCGCTTGCTCTCCAGCAGCTCCATCACGGCTGCTCGTCGGCTGATTTTCTTGAAGCCAAAGAGCCAATTCCGTGATAGAGATAGATAGAGCGCCGGTCTCGCCAAGCATAGCTCTAGCAAGCAGTGTCTCCCGATAAGGTTCTTGATGATCGCCAAGCTGCCAAACAGATCAGTCACTTCCGTGAGAACCGCAATGCAAATGACTACATCGAAACGGTCAAAATCGGCCAGTTCGGCAATTCCCATGTTTAGAAACTCGATATCCAACTGCTCAATCTCAGCTAGTCTTCGCGCTTGGTCTAGTCGTATGGGATCTATATCAATGCCAACAACTCTTCGTGCGCCCTGTTTCTTGGCCCACAGACAGTACCCGCCGGAATTGCATCCGATATCGAGAACGGTAGCGCCTCTTAGATGAATGCCCTTGAAGTACTTAAACCGATTGCTAACGTTGACAATCCCCTTCGTTTTCAGGCCGTTGCTCAGCTCAATCGTCTGATACCACTTAACCGAGTCAATCCAGGCTTGGATATCATCCGCTTCGATCTGATCTGGCTGATGATTCATTGTGTTCACGCTCTTAACCTCTGGATGCCTGTCCACTATGGTTTCCATGCCAACCTCGGTATATGCTTTGTTGTTTACGGTAATATGTCTCCTGCCGCTGGACATCGAAACCGAGATAAGTATCCTGCTGTCAATACCTATGCTGAGGATGCCTAGCGAGCGGGTGGTTGTCATCCACCCGCCGCGCTGGCCGACCCGCATGAGGGTCCGCTCTAGGAGACCGTATAGACCATGTATCGCTTACTGCCAGTTCCCGCCGCGGTCATAGCCTCTCATCGCCATATACTGTAGGGGTCCTGGATATGTCGTGGGCTGCCGGCCTCGGCTGCTTGGGCGGAGGGCGAGCGGGGCGCAATGTCTACCGGAGCAGTGACGACGCGTGAACAGCTAGGCACCGACTTGGCAACGATAGCGCCGGCGCCGATCAGTACATTGTCGCCCACGGTGATCTCGCCGATGACGATTGCACCGTTGCCGATGAGCACCTGGTTGCCGATCTTGGGCGAAGAGGGAATCATCGGCCTGAAGCCATTCCAAGCGATGGAGACGTTGTGGTAGATGATGCAGAATTCTCCGATGTCCGCATTGCAAGCGATAATGATGTTCTGTGGATGGGGGAGGCGTAGCCCGCGCCCGATCCGCACCGAGCCTGGAATGTTTGAGTTGCACAGAAGCCACTGGTAGATCGAGCCGACGAAGCGAACGAAATACCAGAGAATCGTCAGGAGCGGGCCGGGGCGGCGCTGCCAAGCCTGATAGATATACTGCTCCAGGCGCACCTCGATAAGCAGCAGGATCGCCCGCAACTGGTCAAAGCTAAGGCCCCGGTTCATGCGCCAGTCCCAAGTGATCAGGTAGACCAACTCGCGCAATCTCATCCCCGACGCTTGACGGGGGGCGGTGTCGTGGACGGTTGCCTCCATGGTCCCCTGCATGATGCTGCCGTTCTCCTCTCTGTTCGCTACTGTGGTTCGTACTGTTGTGTTCGCTATTGAGCATCTGTCTGCTATGGGTACGCGTCTTCACGTCCTCTAGCCCACCAGGGTAGTCGCAGGTCTAGGGGGCTATAACCATAGCTCCAAGTACCGGTATGGACCGGCTACCCGCGCGCCCAGGAGCCAACTGATGAGCGCCCAGAGGCTGCGATTGGCCGGCCCATTGACAAAGAGTTGAAAGGCGACCTTTTGATGTGTGGAGGTGGCGCCGCGCAGCTCGCTCACGATCCGGTGGGTCTCGCCTGGCCTCAAGGCAAAGCGGTCGAGCACCTCCGGCGCGCCGCCGGCCACCTGTTGTGTCACCGTGTAGTTCATCGTCCGCCCTTCGTCATTGACCACCCACAGCTCTACTGCCAGCGTTGTATCCACGTTGAGGGTGGATGCGTTGGAAAGGGGCGCTCTGGCGCGGGGCGCATTGAAGTCGGTAATGACATGGTGCACCTCGGCCATGTAGAACTCGGTCGTGGGTTTGGACCACGCTACTACTACCACGGCATCGTTAACGGCAAGCGCCAGCAGCGC
>DATLZJ010000832.1:0-9232 GCA_035574055.1 Caldilineaceae bacterium | reverse complement strand
TGCACAACGGCTGGGTCCACCTTGACGCCCAGCTCCGTCACCGTATGGCCGTTGACCTGCACCCGGCCCGCCACGATCAGCTCTTCGGCAGCGCGGCGGCTGGCGACGCCCGCCGCCGCGAGAATCTTCTGGAGGCGCTCTTCGCCCATAGTCTTTACACGGCTTTCTCGCCCATGCCCTGGCCGCTCAACGCACAACCAACGGCTGGACAGCCACCACACTGTCGCCGACCCGCCACTCCAGCACGCCGACACGCATCCCTCGCTCCCAGCCGCTAGACGGATCGGCTTCCAGGCGGCGAAAGCCATAGACTTCCGGAATGCCCGGCTCACGCTGCAAAACGGCGGGCGCGGCCCCTGCCGGCTGCACAAACCAGACCTCACCCTGCTCATAGAGCCGGTTCAACACCGACAGCTCTCGGCCTGTCGGCTCATACCAGCGGTAAATGCGCTCGTAGGCGCTGTACAGACGCTCGGCGTCAGCGTAACGCGCCTGGCTGCCCATCACCACGACAAAGACGGTCCGCCCGTCCCGCTCAACGCTCGCGATCAGGCATTCGCCTGCCGCATCGGTGGTGCCGGTCTTGACGCCCGTCACGCCGGGAAAGGAGGTCAGCCACTCATTGGTGCTGCGCAGCTCGTGACCGGCTTGGGTAATAGCCGATGTGCCCACCATCGCCCGAAAGAGCGGATAGTCCCACAGCCGGCGTGTGAGCGCCAGCAGATCAGCGGCGCTGCTCACATGGTCCGGCGCGTCCAGCCCATGCGGGTTGGCAAACCGAGTCTGCTCCAGCCCTAGCTCCGCCGCCCGGCGGTTCATGAGCGCGACAAAGCGCTCCACATCCCCCGCGACATGGCGGGCAAGCGCCATGGCCGCGTCGTTGCCGCTGGGCACCAGCAGCCCCCAAAGCAGGTCCGTTACCGTCACCACCTCGCCCTGGACAAGCCCCATTGAGGCGTCGCCGACCAGATCGCCGGCCTCAATGGTCACTTGCGCCCCCAGGTCTGCCTGCTCAAAGACCAAGAGCGCGGTCATCAGCTTGGTCAAGCTTGCCGGCGCAAGCGGGGCTGTCGCATTGTGCTCCAGCAAGACCCGCTCGTTCTCCAGGTCATAGACTAGATAGGCTGCGGCCGTGACCTCGACCGGTTCCGTCGCCGCGGCCCAGGCGCGCAACTCCCCGACCGTCAGCCGCTGTGCCGGCGCCACTTCACGGTCTACCAGCTTCGGCGGGCCAAAGCCACAGAGCAGTAGCCCCGCCCAGGCCAGAAGCGCCCATCCTAAGGTCCGAGAGCGGGCGGACAGGCCGGTACGCGGCCACAGGCGACGCCGTTTGACGGCGCCCCACCCCACGCATACAATGGCACCAATGCACGGTCGTATTTGGCCGGGCTGCGGACCTATCACGGCTCGATTCCAGCCATGCCAGAATGGTTACAGAATTAGCGAGGAGTAGTCAACCATGCCGCTCTACGAGTACCTGTGCCGGGAGTGCAAGACCAGCTTCGAGGCGCTTCGCCCTGCCCATGAGGCCGATGCGCCGGCCGTCTGCCCGGAGTGCAACCAGGTCTCCTCCCAGCGCATTCTATCCTTATTCGCCAGGAGCGTCAAAACCAACGGCGAAGCCTTGGCCCCTGTCGCTGCCGGCGGCTGCGGATGCGGCGGCGCTTGCGCCTGTCACTGAGCGCCCTCTACCCATTCATTCCGGCCACCGTCAGCACTCACCGGCACTCATCCCCGTTTTCTGCTGCCAAGGGCGCGTCTGATTCGCCCTTGGCGCGGCCACCCTTGCGAGCAGTTGGGCTGTCAGGAGTGTACTGAGCGATACCTAAAACCAAATCGCCGGGAAATCCCTGTATCGGAGATTGAGCGGATCGTCTATGCAGAGAGGGCATAGCGAAAGGTAAATAGTCTGTGCTGCTTACCCCAAGGTTGAAGCACTCGATGGGGCGTGTGTTCGCGTGGCCAAGTCGGCCTCAATGTGGGCTTTAAACGAGTCAATGTCTCTCTGCGCGCCCTTGGCCATCGTTCGCAGAGCAAAATCACACAACAGACGACCCCACCACGGGCCGTTGCTCTTGCTGAACTGCTGGACCAAACGTGTGCCCGTTTCCGTCGGGTTGAGCAGCAGGTTCGTCAGGACATAAGTGCTGGGCACCGGCGTGAGGTCCTGGCTGGTCATCTGCTCAAAAGGCTGCCAGACCAGCAGCGTTTGGGTCGTCATCCGGTTGCCGTGAAAGCACTGAAAGACGGTGCCGGGCGCGATGCGCCCGTGGCGGCGATTGAGGATCACCTGCCGATCCGCGCCCATGAGAATTGAGCGAAATTCGGGCTGGCCCAAGTAACCCCAAACCTGGTGCGGCGGCATGGCAATATCGGCGGCCACCTGAAGGCTCACTTGGTCTGGGGGGATCGTCAGGTGAGCAATGGACTTCCTCTCCTCCCAGATCGGGTGCATGTCCTGGAGCCAAAGTTGGATTTCACCCAGATGCTCATAACGCTCCTCATGGCCGCGCATTCCCTCACACATGCCCTCGAGGCCGAGTTGCTGCAAAGCCGTGTTGGTGTAGAGCGTGTAGGCGCGGATACCGGTCTGCTCGGTCACCCGATTCTTGAGTAGACGGTGAAGCAGATTGACATCGTTGCCTACCAGCTCATCGTGGGCGCTCAGATGTTGGATGGCGAAGGTCCCGTAGTGAACAAAGAACTTGAGGTCCAGCGCAGCGATATTGGCGCAGGCATTACACCGGCAATGGTTGTTCAGCACCATCAGCTCGATGGCCCGGCGAAAGGCAACATAGGTGTCCTCGATTAGCTCGACAAAGGTCTGCCCGTGGAGGGCGCTTCCCTGCAGCGCATAGCTGATCACCGCGTCGCCGGCCAGGCGCGAGATCTGGAGGGGAGGGCGAGTGTGCTGGATGAGTAGCTCCAACAGCGTCCCCAGGATCTCCTGGGCGTGTTCCAGCTCGGACTGACTCAGGAACATGGTGTAGCCGGTGATATCAGCGACCAACAGATATCCCTGGCGGGTCTGGTTCATCGTCGCCGCCTTTCTTGAAGGGTGAAACGATTCGCTCCTTTGGGTGTACTCCCAATCTACCTCATCCAGGAGCCGGTTACCAGCCCAAAACCTACTCAGTTATTGTCATTCTTTCATCTTCTACGCCTGGAAGACCTGATCACTTCATGCTCGCGTGGGGGTGAGAGGGCACAAAGTTAACGCAAACGGGGATACCCTGGAGCGTCCTATGCCTCCACCAGGGTATCCCCGTTCACGCCGGCCAGGTTACGCAACGATTTATTGCCCGCCGGGCGTGATCTCCACCTCGATGGGCTGATAGCCCGCCCCCATGGTGTCCTCCTCAATCCCCTCCAGCGCCGCCTGTGCGTACTCGGTGACATAGGCGCCTTCGGTCGGCGGCTCCTGGATCACATCGAAATTCAGCGCAATGTCCACCGTCTGCTGGTAGAGGTTGGGGTCCATCTGGCCGATTCCGGCAGTCGAAGGCCAGATCAGCTTGTTGACCTCGTTCATCATCCACGTCTGGTGGCCGCGGGGCAGCGCCGGCCCCTGCTCCAGCACATAGTCCACACAAGCCTCCACATGGTCACGACAGAAAATCCAGCCCCGGAAGGAGGCGCGCAGGAAGCGCACCGCGATATCCTGATTGGCCTCGTCCTGGAGCCATTCCTCCGTTACGAAGATGCCGTCCTGGAGCATGGCCGTGCCCTCTTGGTTGAAGTCAATGATGTTGAGCTGGTCGAGCTGGAATAGCTCGCCGGTCGCCGGGTCGGTCGTCTCCAACACTTGCGCCAGCTCGTTGTAGGTCATGGCCGCGGCCGCGTCCACCTGGCGCTCGATGAGCAGGTTCATATCGAAGGGCTGCTGTACCAGCTCGACATCGGTGTCCTTATCAATGTTGTATTTGGCGAGGGTCGCCAACAGCTCGAACTCGTTGCCGCCAAACCAGACGGCCACCCGCTTGCCCCGCAGGTCTTCGGGTGAGGTGATGTTTGAGTCCTTCCACGAAATCTCGCGCATGGCGCTGCGCTCAAAGACCTGGGCGATGTTGACCAGGTTGGTCCCCTGCTCGCGCGCCGAAAGCAGGCTGGGCAGGAAGTTGATGCCGAAGTCCGCCTGGCCGCCCGCCACCACCTGCTCCGGGATAATATCCGGCCCGCCGGGGTTGATGGTCACCTCCAGACACTCCTCGGCGTAATAGCCCTCGCCTTGCGCGGCATAGTAGCCGGCAAACTGGGCCTGATGCACCCACTTGAGCTGCAAGGTCACCTGGTCCATTTCGGCGCAGTCGCCTTCACCGCCTGCCGCCGCCCCCTCCGATGCAGCGGCCTCCCCACCCTCGCCGGCAGCCGGCTCGGCGGCAGGCGCGCCCGCGGGGGCTGCCGCCGGACACGCGGCCAGCACCAGGGCACAGACCAACAACAATCCCAAGAGTACGACACTGCGACGCATGGAGTTTCTCCTTCTTGGCAGAACAGTTGGCAAAAGAGTTAGCGACTTGGGGGGTAGGAACGGACAAGCGGCGCAGGCCATTCCGGTTTCAACCGGCCCGCCCTGCGCCGCGGGTCAGCGCTCTTCACGGCGGTACGAGACGTGCCAAGGCATTAGCAGCCGCTCGACGCCGGCAATCGCCAAATAAAAGCCAATTCCGATCAAACAGGCGACGATAATGGCCGCCCATGCATTGGTCGTATGCAGGATATTGGCCTCGGTCTTGATGTAAACGCCCAGGAACTTCACCGAGCCGCCGAAGAACTCGGCCACAATCGCGCCGATCATGCTCAAGGTCGAGCAAATCTTGAAGGCGTTGAAGAGATACGGCAGCGCCGTGGGCAGCCGCAGCTTGGTGAAGGTCTCCCATTCGCTCGCGGCGTAGGAACGCATCAAGTCCAGCGCATCCGGCGAGACCGCGGTCAGCCCGCGCACGGTGCTGACCAGCGTGGGGAAGAAGCACATCACGGCGACAATGGCGATCTTGGAGCCTTCGTCAATGCCGAACCAGACAATCGCCAGCGGCGCCATCGCCACAATCGGGATGGAGTTGCTGGCAACCGCCACCGGCACCAGCACATCGGCCAGTAGCCGGTAGCGGGCCGTCACCATCGCTGCCAGCACACCCAGCCCACAGCCGATGGCAAACCCGCCGGCGGCCTCGCGAAAGGTGTTGAAGCCATAGAGGAAGAGCGTAGCGGCATTGTCAATAAAGCTCGCTAATATCTGGTGGGGCGCGGGCAGCAGAAAGACGGGCACCCGCAAGAGCGCCACAGTTGCTTCCCACAACGCGATCACCGCCACAAAGACCACCAGCGGCGCCAGCCACTCCTGGCTGCGCAGCAGGTCGCCGGCTGTCGGTCGCACCACATCCATGCTGCGCCCTCCCCCCTATTCCTCTCCTTATTCCTCTCCTTATTCCTCTACCCCATGCCCAACGAACTCCTCGCGCAGTGTCTCGCGCACCTGCGTCACCAGCTCGAAGTAGCGGTCACTCTCGCGCGTCTCAAAGGTGCGCGGGTAGGGCAGGTCAATCGGGATAACCGCTGCGATCTTGCCGGGCCGCGGCGTCATCACTACCACCCGCGACGACAAGAATACCGCTTCCGGGATGCTGTGGGTGATAAAGACCAGCGTCTTGTGGGTCTTCTGCCAAATGTCCAACAGTTCCAGGTTCATGCGCTCGCGCGTGAACTCGTCGAGCGCGCCAAACGGCTCGTCCATCAAGAGCAGCGAAGGGTCGAAGGCCAGCGCGCGGGCAATCGAGGCGCGCTGTTGCATCCCGCCCGACAACTGCCAGGGGTAGTGGTTCTGAAAGTCCTTCAGCCCGACCATCTCCAGCATCTTGAGGGCGCGCGCCCTCCCCTCGCCTTTGCCCGTCTGCATGACCTCCAGAGGCAGCTCGACATTCTTCAGCACCGTGCGCCATTCCAGCAACGTCGGCGCCTGGAAGACAAAGCCATAGTCCCGGTCCAGCCGCGCCTGTTGGGGCGCCTTACCGTTGACGCGCACCGCGCCGCGCGTCGGCGGGACCAGGTCGGCGATAATCCGCAACAGGGTAGACTTGCCACAGCCCGACGGCCCAACAATCGAGACGAACTCCCCTTGTTCGATGGTCAGGCTAATGTCCTGCAAGGCCGTGACGCCGGTAGCGCCGTCGCCAAAGACCTTGTAGACATTGCCCAGTTCTACCATAATAGACCGGTCTGCCATTGCGCTATCCTAACCATTTGCCGAATCAAGTCTCTTGCCGGGGTCGCCCAGCTACCGCCAGCGCACGACCAGCTTTTCGGCCAACGCCACAAGACCGTAAAATACCATGCCCAAGAGCGCGGCCATGAGGATAGTCGCCCAGAGAAAGCCTGGGTTAAAGGTGTTGTACTGGGAGCCGACCACAAGCTGCACGCCCAGACCGCGGGTAGAACCGACCGGCAGTTCGCCGATGATCGCGCCGATCACGCTGGCTGTGGCCGAAATCTTCAGCGCCGTGAAGAGATAGGGCGCGGAGGCCGGCAGGCGCACCTTGAAGAAGACCTGGGCGCGGCTCGCTGCATAGGAGTGCATCAGCGCCAGCTTGTCCCGGTCCACCGAGGTCAGCCCGCGCAGGACATTGATCGTCACCGGGAAAAAGGTCAGGTAGGCGGCGATGATGGATTTGGATAGCCAGGGCGGCGCGCCCAGCCGGCCAATGCCCACCACCACCATCGGCGCTATGGCGATGATCGGCACCGTCTGCGACGCGATCACATAGGGCAACAGCCCCCGCTCCACCGGCTTGAAGTGGACGAATAGCACTGCCAAGAGGAAGCCGGCCACCCCGCCCAGGGCAAAGCCAATGACCGCCTCCAGCGCAGTATAGGCCATGTCGCCCAGCAGCACCCAGATCGTCAGCCCCTTGGGCGTCGGGCGCATGTACGCCTCGAAGATCATCGCGATGTGGGGCAGCTTGTAATCGGGCAGGGCAAAGAGCGCCTTGCTCCCCTCCCAGACGGCCACGACCACAACGAGCAGCGCCAGCGCCGCCAGTGCGCGCCGCGCCCGCTCGCCTCTGGCCTGCCGCGCGGGCGCGGCGGCGCGCCGGCCCAGGGCCATTGACTCAGCCACGGTCCGTTGCTCCCCTCTGCGCGGCCTGTACCAGCGCAAAAAGCCGGTTAGGACTCAGGGGGATCTCCAACAACTCCAACCCAGGCACGTTAAGCGCATCCTCCAGGGCTTGGGCAAAGAGCGCGCCCACCGGGATCGCGCCGGCCTCGCCTGCTCCCTTGATGCCTAACGGGTTGAGCGGCGACGGCGTCTCGACATGGGCCGTTTCGATGGGCGGCACGGTATCGCTGGTGGGCAGCAGATAGTCCATGAACGAAGCATTCATCAGTTGGCCGTTCTCATCCCAGACCAGTTGCTCATAGAAGGCATTGCCGATGCCCTGGGCCACGCCGCCGTGAATCTGCCCCTCCAGGATCATCGGGTTGATCACCGTGCCGCAGTCATGAACAACCAGATACCGCTGGATCGCCACCATCATCGTCTCCGGGTCCACCTCCAGGATCATGGCGTGGACGCCGCTGGCCGTCGCGCCGCGCTCCGGGCCGAAGTAGTCGGTTGCCTCCAGCCCCGGCTCCGTGCCCGGCTTGACCGCGCCGCGCAGCGGGTTGGCCCGCGCCGCCAGATCGCCCAGCTTGATCGCGCTGTCGGGCGACCCCTTCACCCGCACCGTACCGTCCACCAATTCTAGGTCCTCTTCGGCGACCTCCAGCTCGTCGCTCGCCTTTTGCAAGATTTTCTTGCGAACCGCGACGGCTGCGGCATGGATGGCGTTGCCGGCCACCACCGCGCCCCGGCTGGCAAAGGTGCCCGCGCCCCAGTAGAACTCGGCGGTGTCCCCGGTCGTGAGCCGCACGTTCTCCACATCCACGCCAAGTTGCTCGGCCACGATCTGGGCAAAGGAGGTATAGTGGCCCTGGCCTTGAGTGCCCACGCCGGTCGCTACACTCACCCGCCCGCTGGTCTCCACCGTGACCCTGGCCCCCTCATAGGGGCCGATGCCGGTCCCCTCCACATAAGTCACAAGCCCCAGCCCTACATGCCGGCCCGCGGCGCGCAGCCGCGGCTGCTCTTCGCGCACAAAACGATCATAGTCAATCAGCGCCAGCGCCTTGTCCAGCGCGGCGGCGTAATTGCCCGAATCATAGACCAGCGGCGCAAAGTCCTGGTAGATGATCTCATGATTGTAGGGAAATTTCTCCGGCGGGATCAAGTTGCGCCGCCGGATCTCCACCCGGTCCATGCCTAGCTCACGCGCCGCCAGGTCCAACAACCGCTCCATCACAAAGACCCCGTGCTGCCGCCCGGCGCCGCGGTAGGGGGTGACGATGGGCTTGTTGGTGAAGACCGCCTTGAACTCCGATTCATAGGCCGGTATGTCATACTGGCCCAGCAGCGTACACTGGCTGTTGATGGGCACGGTCAGCCCATAGGGCGCATAGGCCCCGGCGTCGTGCAGAAAGAAATCCTTGACGCCCAGAATGCGCCCATCGCGCGTCAGCGCAATCTCGGCGTCATGCACCTGGCCCCGCTCCTGGGTCGTGGCAAAGAAGTTCTCCTGCCGGTCCTCGATCCATTTGACCGGCCTGCCCAAGCGCATCGCGATCCAGGGCAGCACCATCTCTTCTGGGTAAAACATCATGATCTTGGGGCCGAAGCCGCCGCCGATGAAGGGCGCGATCACGCGCACCTGCTTTTCCGACAGGCCCAACATGCCGGCCAGCCCATTGCGGATGGGGATGGGCGCTTGGGTTGTGTCCCAGATGGTCAACTGCTCGGCGCGCGCGTCCCACTCGGCCACAATGCCCCGGTTCTCCAGCGCCGCGGCAGCGCCCCGGTCATAGCAGAAGCGCCGCGCCACCACCAGGTCGGCCTTGGCCCTGGCCGCGGCATAGTCGCCCTTGCGCTGCACCACATGGGCGTTCAGGTTTTGATCCAGCCCCTCATGGATCAGGGGCGCACCGGGCGCAAGCGCCGCCTCCAGGTCTACCACCGCCGGCAACGGCTCATAATCTACCAGGACCTGCTCCGCCGCATCCTCGGCGACGTAGCGGCTGACGGCCACCACCGCAGCAATCGGCTCGCCCACATGGCGCACCTTTCCCTTTGCCAACGGCACTTGGGTGCGCCGGTGAAAGATGTGTCCTTCAATCGGCGGCGGCGGGAGCAGCAACGGCCCCG
>DATLZJ010000831.1:0-2641 GCA_035574055.1 Caldilineaceae bacterium | reverse complement strand
GGGTTAGCTCCGCTGCTACCGCCAGGGCTGGATAGACGTGACCGCCGGTTCCTCCACCCGAAATCAAGACGCGCATAAGCAGTCCGTAGATCAGTGCTAGTGGCAGGCGCACGGCTCTCGCCCCGGCTGATATTGAGCAAGATGCCAATCGCGCCCATAACCGTGACCAGCGAGCTGCCGCCATAGGTAATAAAGGGCAGCGTTACGCCCGTGGCCGGCGCCACCGCCGTTACGACGGCGGTATTGATAATTGCTTGTAGCGTTAAGAGCGACGTGATGCCCGTCGCCAGCAACATGCCGAAGGTGTCCGGCGCGCGCAGCGCCGTGCGCAGACCACGGTAGGCCAGCAGCGAGAAGAGCAAGATGACAAAGAGCGCCCCCAACAGCCCAAGCTCTTCACCGATGACGGCGAAGATGTTGTCACTCCAGGGCAGGGGGACGCCGCCGGGCAGCTTATAGTCGCCGTTGCCTAGCCCCTGGCCGAAGACGCCGCCGTTGAGCAGGGCGCGGATGGTGCGGGTGGTCTGCCATTCGCTGCTCTGGAGGGGGTCCCAGATGTTCTCCAGGTAACGTTCGACGCGGCCGCCGGCATAGGCCGAGTACTTGATGATCAGCCAGAAGGTGGCTGTGCCGCCCAAGCCAACAATCAACAACTGGCGCAGCTCGGCGCCGGCAATGAAGAACATGATGGATGCGGTGGCGACGATTAAGATTGACGTGCTGATGTTGGGCTGGGCCACAATCAAGACCGTGATGATCCCCATCAATACGCTAAAGGGCAGCAGGCCCACCTGGACATTGCGGATGCGGCTGCCTTTGCTGGCGAGCCAGGCGCTAACGTAGATGATAATGATGATCTTGGCTGGTTCGCTGGGCTGGACCCGACCGGAAAAGAAGGTGCGAGTCGCGCCATAGGTCTCGCCGCCCACGACAATGACGGCGGCCAGCGCCAGCAGCGCCGCGGCCATCATCGGGATGCTCCAGCGCTCCCAGACCTGGTAGGGGATGTGCATGGCGACGACCATCACCACGATGCCCACCGCCACCCATATGAGCTGTTGAACAAAGAAGTAGAGGGGGTTGCCGTACCCCTCGATGCCTTGGGCATAGCTGGCGCTGAAGACCATGACCGTCCCCAGGGCCAACAGCGTCGCGACGATGGTGAGCATCCCCCAATCATAGCCGCCCTGGTCAGCGTGTGATTTAGCGGGCTGGCTCTTGGTTGCTGTCATAGAAGCACCGTCATAAAAGCACTGTTATAGAAGCACGAGCATAGCGTCAAATCGCCGTTGATCAGGTTGGTGTTAGCGAGACGGCTGGCCGGGCTTGGCGGCAGCCAGGGCTGCCCCTTCCGCCAGCTCTCGACCTTCCGTCTCCCGCCCCGCGATGATGCGCCGGACAAGCTGGCGGAAGTGCTCGCCGCGCGCCTCGAAGTCGCGATAGGCGTCAAAGCTGGCGCCGCCGGGGGAGAGCAAAACCACGCTGTTGGGGCCGGCAATGCGCGCCGCCAGCTCGACAGCCTCATCCAGCCGCTGCACCACGGCGCAGTTGGGCGCTTTCTGCTGGCAGAAGCGCGCCCGCTCCTGGATCAGGCTGACGATCATGGGGCCGCTCTGCCCAAAGCCGATGACAAAGCTGACGCGCGCCAGCGTCTCATTGGCGAAGGCGTCCCAGGGCAGGTTTTTGTCCTTGCCGCCGGCCAACAGGATCAGCGTCTGTTTGCCCGCCTCAAAGCTGCGCAGACCGGCAATGGCCCGTTCCGGCGAGGTGGCAATACTGTCGTTGATCCAGGTGACGCCGTTATGGTGGGCGACGACCTCCAGCCGGTGAGGGACGCCGGCGAAGGTGCGAGCGACCTCGCTCATGGCCGGTGTTCCGGCGCCCGCGGCATGGCTGATGGCGCAGGCCGCCAGTAAGTTGCTCACATTGTGGTCGCCGCGCAACAGGATTTCATCCCGGCGCACCACCGGCTCGCCCTGGCAGACCAGGGTGTCGCCTGCCAGCCACGCGCCCTGGCGCAGCCACTCAAGCCTGGAGAAGGGGACTATCTCCAAGCCTCGCTCTTGGATCTCGGCCTGCATTTGGTCTAGCATGGCGTCCAACTGCCATTCGCTCGGCAGCTTCTTGCGCTTGGTCTGAAGGGCAGGCGGGGCCAGCCGCGCCGTCACCGGGTCATCCAGATTGATGATCACGCGCCCGCCGGGGCGCATGTACCGCAGCAGGTTGAGCTTGGCGTCGGCATAGGCCGCCATATCAGGATGACGGTCCAGATGGTTTGGCGTGACGTTGAGAATCGCCGCCACATCCGGGCCAAGGTCGCCCAGCGGCCCCCAGGCCAGCGCCGGATCGAACAGCTCCAACTGAAAGCTGCTCAATTCCAACACCAGCGGCGACCCAGGCTGGACGGTCGCCAGCCGGTCCAGGAGCGGGGAGCCGATGTTGCCGCCGACATGGGCGGTATACCCGGCGGCGGCCAGCATCTTGCCGGTGAGGGTGGTGGTGGTAGTCTTGCCGCTGCTGCCGGTGATGGCGACCAGCGGCCCCAGACCCATCAGCCGAGCCATCTGCAAGGTGAGCAAGCTATCGTTGCTGAGGGGAATGCCTCGCTCGACGGCGCTGCGCACCAGCGGAATCTGGGGCG
>DATLZJ010000830.1:0-8727 GCA_035574055.1 Caldilineaceae bacterium | reverse complement strand
ATCACCGGCTCTACCCCCTGCGCCGGGGTATCCCCCGTGGAGAGCTACGCAGCCGCCTGCAAGGGCTGGCGCCGGGCGGGCTGCCGGTGCGGCTCTTCAACGGCCTGGTTGAGCAGGCGCAGGCAGCGGGTGATGTGGAGGCCGACGATAACGCCGTCTGGCGCAAGGGATTTACGGTTCAGCTTTCGCCGGACGAGGAACAGCGCGTCCGGCGTGCCTTGGATACACTGGCGGCTGCCCGGTTCAGCCCACCTGCCGCCGACGAAGTACAGCGGCTGCTTGGCTCAGATACGGCGCTGCTGGAAATGCTTGTCGAGCAAGGGCGGCTTGTGCGCGTGGGCAACGGCCTGCTCTACCGCGCCGAGGAATTTGCCGCCATGGTCGAGCAGGTACGGGCCTATGTGGCGGCGCACGGTGCAATCACCCTGGCCGAGGCAAGAGACCTCTTTGACACCAGCCGCAAGTATGCCCAGGCTGTGCTGGAGGAGCTGGATGCACGGCGCATCACCCGTCGCGAGGGCGACGCGCGGGTGATGCGGAACAACTGACGGCCAGGTTCAGGCGCAATGTCTAACGAGAAAGGTCTAGCAGGGACGCAGGACGCGGCTTTCCCCCAAGGGCGGCCCACCGTCTACCTTGAGGATGCGCAGCACCAGCGGCGTGACATCCACTGAGCGGGTGCGGGCAGGGAGTTGTACATCGTCGGGCGCGCCGGCCATGAGCAGCGGCACCACCGAGTCGGAATGGTGGAGCGAGCCGTGAGAGCCGCCGCCTCTGTGGATGGCCGTGTTGCCTAGGCTGAACTCCGCGCCCGGCATGGCCGACGCCCAAAGGCGCCCGCCTGTGGGACATTCCAGCGCGCCGGCGATGCGCTCCAGGGCATTGGGATAGTCGCCATAGACCAGCACGCCGTCCTCGACATGGGCATCAATCGCGCTGAGGTCTCCCTGCCAGCGCCAGGTGCAGCCCCAGAAGTCGGTCGCTTGGTTGCTGGGCGGCTGGCCCGGTGAGGCGCCGTTGACGGGCCAAGCGTGGAGCCGACCGCGATCCCTGGTAGAGATGATATACCCGGTCTGAGTCGGGTCGGTCAACGCGGCTCGCCACATGACCAAATCGACGCGCTCATCGGCCAGCAGCCTGCCGGCTACCATCTCGATCATCTCCGCTTCCGGATGTTTGAAATAAATTTGAAGCGCCCGCATGTTTGGGCAGACGAGAAGCTCCTCGCCGTCGTTCCAGACAGCGCCCGGCGCAGGCAGGCGGAACGCGGAGAGCAGCTTGTCTACCTGGATGCTGGCCGTTTCCTCGTCTCCGGAAATATCTACTTGGGCATGGTCGCCGGTGACAATGACACAGAATTGCTCGAGGAGCCGCTCAACGCCGCCGCAGACCTCAAACAGCTCACCTAGCCCCTGGTCCAGCGCCTCCAGCACCGGAAATGCATTCGCCGGCCCCTGCAGATGGCTGCGGTCATCGTTCTCCAGAAAATAGGCCACGGTCAAGGCCGGCAGCGCATCGGCGCGCGCCAGGGCCAAAAGGCGCTCCAGCGCATAGCGGTCTTCCATGCCCAGGTACTTGGAGAGACCGGCGATGGCTGGCATGGTCTGGTCGGCCTGCTCGATAGCGGTGGCGATAAAGTCGCCTAAGTAGAGGAGGGTAGGCCCGCTCACGTCCGCAATGCCTGATTTACTGGGCAGGACCCGATCGATGAGCTTGGCGAGCCAGGAGACATCCACCCGATGCAACACATCGCCTTTATAGATGAGATGGTGGATGGAGCAGGCTTGATTGCCGGCGCGTTCCACATATTGAAAGACAGTCTCCGCCTGAATCTGCTCGGCATTGAGGCGCACCACCAGGTCGGCGAAGAATTGGCGAACTCCCTGGTTCAGGGCGATCCAGAGGTCGCCCATGTAGTGAACGACCTCCCCTTGTTCGACATTGAACCAGTAGCCGCCGGGGATGCCGTGGACTTGGGGATAGACGCCGGTGGCGATAGAGGAGAGCGCGGCGTGGGTGATGGAGGGGAAGATGGCGCTGCACGCCGGGTCCAGTTGCCCACGCTCGGCCAGCGCCTGGAAGTTCGGCAGGCGTCCATCCCGGAGGGCCGGCACGAAGATGCGCGCCGACAACGCATCAATCACCAGCAGCAGCACCTTCTTGTTGCCGTGAAACTTCTGGGGTCTAGCCTCTCCGGCTCCTGGGGTTGCAGTCACAGTTCCACCTCATCTCAACTCGCGGTCGCTCAACGGACGAGAGCAAGCGTAGCGTGAAAGCCCCAGATCAGCAACATCCAGAGGCAGAAGATGCAAGCAATCGCCCGCTAACGCCACCAGCGAGCCAAGACGTTTAGCAGGATGGTGAGGAGGACGCTGAGCAGCAACATGGTGCCCAGGGGCGCATAGAAGGTGAAATTATCGCGCTGTATGCGGATGTCTCCCGGAAGCTGGCCCAGACCGGGGATGCGTCCGGCCAAGACAAGCACCAGGCCGAGCACCAGGAGGCTTCCGCCGATCACGATCAAGAGGCGGCCAATGTCGGTCATTGTCTTATCTCAATTATTGTCTTATCTCAATTATTGTCTTAGCTCATTCATCAACTTACCCATTTTGCCGGCGCACGCGGCTAGCGGGCGTATTGGGCCAGCTTGGCCCGCAGCACAGGCAGCGGCTGCGCGCCGATGATCTGCTCGACAACTTGCCCGTTGCGGAAGATGAACAAAGCCGGGATGCTCATGATGTTGTAGCGGCTGGCCGTCATCGGGTTCTCGTCTACGTTGAGCTTAGCGACGACTGCCCGGCCCGCGAACTCCTTCGCCAACGCCTCCACCGAAGGCGCGACCATGCGACAGGGGCCGCACCAGGGCGCCCAGAAGTCAACCAGCACCGGCCCAGGCCCGCTCACGACCTGTTGGAAGTTCGCATCGGTCAGCGTCACCGGCTGGGTGGATGAAGACTTGATCGAATCGGAGGCGGCGCGACCTGCTGTGCTGCCGGTCGTCGCGCCCGCGGTCGAGGCATGGCTACCCTTGCCATTGGTATAGATTGGGCCGCTGGCGGCCGCCGGCGCGCCTGGACCGGAAGTCACCGGCGGCCGCGCCCCGCCTTGGACCAAGTAGCTCAACCAGGCGCGCAGGTCGCTGTCGGCCACCCGCCCGGCAAGCACCGCCTCGGTCTTGCCCCCCTTGACGGCAACCACACTAGGCAAGAGGCGAATGTCAAAACGTTGGACCAAGGGCTGTTCGGCGGCGGCGTCAATCTTGGCGACCAGTGCGCGCCCAGCGTAGGCGCGGGCCAGGTCGTCCAGCGTCTTGTCCAACTCTATGCTTTGGGGCACATCCGCCCGCCAGAAGACCAGCAATACCGGCAGGCCGGCTTGAAGGACCCGGTCAATGCTGTACTGGTTGGTATGAATCACTGTATCAATCGGCATAACGACTCCTTCTGCGCCCTGGCACATGGTTCGCGTAGATACCCCAAGTATACTCTCGCCGTGTAGATATTTTGCCAGTATTCTGTTTGCGATCTGTAAGCGGAGCGGCCAGTTGGCAGGGGCGTTCAGCGCGCCCGGCTCCCCTCGGCGGCGGGACGGCCTACCCGCGCCGCTGCTGGCTCAATATAGCCCATAGACGTAACGCTACAGGGGGCAGGACGTTTGCCGTTGGCGCGACCGCTACGGTAAAATCGAGAGCTTATGGGATTGGTCCGTTCCGGCGCATCTGCCGGCCGGCAGTGGGTGCGGCCCTGGCTGATCGCCATCCTGCTGCTTGGTTTTGCGCTGCGCGTTCACGAGCTGGCCCGCCAGAACATCTGGTGGGACGAGGCTCGCAACCTTGCCGTGGCCCTGCGCCCCTTGAGCCAAATTGCGACCGCGCCTGAGCTGGATATTCACCCGCCGGTCTATTTCTGGCTGCTCCACCTTTGGAGCCGCGCCGCAGGGCTGACGGTGGGGATGGATCCGGCGGTTCTAGCCTACGCCGGGCGCTTCTTCAGTGTCGCCGCGGGCCTGGCCGGGGTGGCCTTGCTCTATGTGCTCGGCCAGTTGGCGGCAGGCAGCGGGGCGGGCGCGTTGGCCGCGTTGCTCGGCGGTCTCTCGCCCTTCTGGTTGGCTGAAAGCCAGGAGAGCCGCATGTATACGCTCGGCTTCGGCTGGCTGCTCGGCGCTGCGGTCGCCTTCTGGTCGGCGCAGAGCGCGGCGAGCGAGGACGGGCGGCGGCGCGGTTTGGTTGCCTTTGTGGGGTTGAGCGCGCTGGCCTTGTTGACCCACTACAACGCCGTTTTTGTGCTGGCCGCCTGGTATGGCTGGTGGTTCGTCGCCGCCTGGCGCGCAGACAAGCGCGGCGCGGAGCTGCGCCGCTGGTTTAGCTGTGGATTGGCGACGGCGCTGCTGGCGCTGCCGGTTGCGCCCATCGCGCTTCGACAGATCCCCGGCTACGCCAACCCCAACTTGGCTGTGCCCGGTATGGCCGATTATCTGCGCCAAAACTGGCAGGCGTACATCGGCGGCTATGCCTTTACCCCGGAGCTGGGGCAGGGTTTGGGGAACCTATGGCTGGTCGTGGTCTTGGCGCTGGGGCTGGGCGGCGCGCTGCTGGCAACGGCGACGGGCATGGGGCGAACGCGGCTGCTGCTCTTTCTTTGGAGCTGGTTGGCGGGAAGTCTGGCGCTTTACTATCTGGCCGTGCTGGACCGGGGCGCGTTCAACGTGCGCTATGCCAGCTTTGTCACACCGGCGCTCTATACGCTGCTGGCGGTAGGGCTGGCGCTTTGGGGACGGCGGCGCGTGCTGGCCGTGGCGGCAACGGCGCTGGTCCTGGCGCTTTGGCCGCAAGCTATCTATGCCGACCTGTACGATCCACGCTTTGCGCGCGAGGATATCGCCGCCGTCGCCGGCTGGCTGCGAACCCATGCCGGGCCGGAGGATGTCATCTTTGTGGACCAGAAGTACCCCTTCGGCTTCTATTACAAGCGATATGCCATTGAGCCGGAGGAGACGCCCACCGGGCCGGAGTCGGCCCCGGCGCGCTATCTCTTCGTGGATATCAACACCGTCGCCGAGCGCCTCAATGAGTGGGCGGCGAATGCCGAGCGAGTCTATTGGCTGCAGTGGTTCGAGAGCGATACCGATCCCCGGCGCGCCGTGGCCTTTTTGCTCGACCAGAACGGTCAAAGGGGCGGCGAGGAATGGTTCCAGGGCTATTCGATTGACTGGTGGGAGCTGGACCCGCCGAACCATTTCGTGCTGGCGCCGGAGCTCCAGCCGATGACCATTGTCTTCCCTCCGGCGGTACAGACCGTCGAGGTCTCGCTGCCGCCCGCCGAAGTTCCCCTGGGCCGGCCCCTGCCGGTGGTGATTCGCTGGCAACGGGTTCCGGGGGGAAGCGTGACGCGGCCGCTCAAGGCGCGGGTGGCTCTCTATGACGGCGATGGCGCACGCCTGGCCCAACGCGACGAGCGCCTGCTCAACGACCGCCATCTGCTGCCGGCTGAATGGGGCGAAGAGGACCGGCCCTTTAATGTCTATCTATTGGAGCCGCCCGATGACCTGCCGCCCGGCGAGTATAGCATTGGGCTGCTGGTCTACGATGCCGATACGCTGGAGCCGTTGGGGCTGGTGGACGCAGCCGGCAATCCAGCCGGGGTGGAGGCGACTTTGGGCGTCGTGCGTTTGATCCGGCCGTGAATACACCGTCGCTTGCTCAACAGCCCGAGGCCGCACCGTCGGCGCGCGGGGTGCTGGTGGATGTTTCCATTATCTTGCCAACCTACAACGAGCGCGACAATATCGGCGATTTGATTGATGCGATTTGTCGCGAGCTTGCGCCATTGGGATGGCGCTATGAAGTGCTGGTGGTGGACGACAACAGCCCCGATGGCACCGCTGACTTGGTGCGCGCCCGCTTTCGGCCTGAGGAAGGGTGTAGCCAGGAGCCTGCCGGTTGGCTAGGGCAGGTGCGTCTCTGTGTGCGCACCCAGGACAAAGGGCTGGCTCGGTCGATCCGTCACGGGTTGGAGATCGCGCGCGGGCAGACGCTGGTGGTGATGGATACGGACTTCAACCACGACCCGGCGATGATCCCCCAGATGGTTGACCTGCTCCGCTACTATGACCTGGTGATCGGCAGCCGCTTTGTCATGCGCGGCGGGATGGAGGATGCCCTGCGCTACCGCTTGAGCTTCTTCTATAATGTCTTTATCCGGCTCCTTTTCCAGACCCAGATTCAGGACAATCTGAGCGGCTTTTTCGCCGTACGCCGGGAGCGGCTCTTCCAGCTCCAGCCCATCTTCCCGCGCATTTTCTATGGCTACGGTGATTACTTCATCCGGCTGCTGTTGGTGGCCTGGCGGAGCAACTGGCGTATTCTGGAGGTGCCGGTTTTCTATATTCTGCGCCGCCACGGCGACAGCAAGACCGGCTTCTGGCGTATCTTTCGAGATTACACAGCCGCGGTCCTGCGGCTGCGTCTCTTCGGCATCTGAGCGGCGCAACGGTTCCCGCTATGTCCTTTCGCACCTATGGCATTCTGGCGCTCGTCGCGCTTTTGCTCTCGGTCTACACCCTGAGCCATTCCAGCAAGTTCCATATCGTGGACGAGGTGAGCCTCTTTGCTGTGACCGAGTCCCTCGTCTTGCGTGGTGAGGTAGACACCAATGCAATTGCCTGGACCCAATGGGTCAATAGCCCCGGCGAGGTGCTGGGCGCCTTCGGCGTCGACGACGAGGTCTACAGCAAGAAGGGGCCGGCGCCGGCCTTCCTGGCGGCTCCGTGGTACTGGCTGTTGCGCCTGCTGGCCCGGCTCGATATTGAAGTAGGATTGCTGCAAGGCACGCTGCTTTGGAACGGCTTTGTCACGGCGGCGACCGCTGCCCTGCTCTGGTTGACCGGCCTACGGCTGGGCTATCGCGACCGCACTGCCGGTCTGCTCGCATTGCTCTTTGGCCTTTGTACGATCGCTTGGCCCTACGCCAACCAGTTTCTTGGCGAGCCGTTGAGCGCCTTCAGCCTGCTGCTCTGTTTCTATGGGCTGTTGAGCTGGCTGCGCACGGGCAATGCGCTCTGGACGCTGGCCGCGGGGACGGGCGCAGGGCTGGCCGTCGCCACCGTCGCTGCTCATGGCGTAGCGGTCGCCCTGCTTGTGCTCTACGGAATTGCCGGCGCTTGGCGGACAACCTCTCGACAGGGCGCAAATCCCTTCTCCGCAAGCGGCGCCCGGCTCGGCGGCTGGATGGGCGCGCTGCTGGGGTTTGTTCTGCCTCTGGTCGTCGCAGGGGGCCTCTTGCTCTGGTACAACCAGATGCGCTTCGGCCATCCCTTCGAGACCGGCTATCACTTTGACAGTGGCGAAGGCTTCAGCACCCCGTTATGGCAGGGGCTATGGGGGCTGCTCGCCAGCCCGTACCGCGGTGTATTCTGGTTTACGCCCCTTTTCATCGCGAGTGTGGCCGCCTGGCCGGCCTTCACTCGCCGCCACCGGCTGGAGGGTGTAGCGACGGCCGCCGTGAGCCTGGCGCTGATCCTGCTCTATAGTCTCTGGTGGATGTGGTGGGCCGGTTTTGCCTGGGGGCCGCGCTTCTTGACGCCGTTGGCGCCCTTTTGGGCGCTTTGGCTGGCGCCGTGGGCAGACCAGGTGACGGCGGCGCTGCGCGGGGAAGGGCCGGGCCTGGCGCGGCGGCGTCCCCGCCTACGAGCATTAGGGGCGCGGGGCTGGACCTTGCTGGCGCTGGCCGCGCTCTCCTTCCTGGTGCAGCTCTCGGCGGTCACGGTCAACTGGGTGAATTACGAGATTTACCTGCGCTCCATCTATCCGACTGACTGGGAGAACCCGCTGGCCTACGGCCCGCCAGCGCAGGCGCTCGGCGACCTGCTCCACAGCCCAGTGGTGGGCCAGTGGGAGCTGATGCGCGATAATTTGATCGCTAACACCGATCTGGCCTGGCTCTGGTCTGATGGGAATATCCAGTGGATGCTGGCGCTCTTTGGGACGGCGGTGCTGTTGACCACGCTCTTCGCCTATGGCCAATGGTGGTGGTCGCCGGGACAGGAGGGCGACCTGTGCGGCCTGCCCAGTGCGCCCGTGCGCTGGCTGGCCGTGCTGCTGCCCGTCTTGCTGGCGGCGGTCTGGCTGGTCGAGGTTGGCCGCAATCCCCACTATGGCGAGCCGGGGAAAGCGTACCGGGCGATTGTCCAGGAGATTTGTCGCATGGCAGACGGCGATGAGGCGCTGGTCACAGTGGCCCCCTTTGCCTATCAGATTCCCATGAACTGGCTAGGCGGCGAGTGTGAGAGCGGCCTGCCGATCTTTGGCTATGCCGCCAACAGTATGGAGTTCCCTGAAGCCAACCGGGTGTTGGAGCAGGTCTTGCAGCGTTATAACCGGGTCTGGTTTGTGACCGGCGGCTTGCCCGCCAACGATCCGGAGAACACGGTCGAGCGTTGGCTGGCAGACCATGCCTATAAGGCCAACGACAGTTGGTACGACGATTTCCGGCTATTGGATTATGCTACGCCGCGGCTGCTGGATTCCGCGCCCTATAGCCCGCTCAATATCACGGTGGTCGGCAGCGGCACCAGCCAGATCACCTTACTGTCGGCGCGGGTGCCGACCCTGGCCCGCGCAGGCCGGGTGTTGCCGGTTGAGATCAAATACCGGTTGCACGACGGCAACCAGTATGATCTGCGCTGGTTTGTCCAGCTTCTGCGTCCCGAAGGCTATGCTGCGGCGCTGCT
>DATLZJ010000829.1:0-10438 GCA_035574055.1 Caldilineaceae bacterium | reverse complement strand
CGACCGCCAGGCGCAGCAACTGGACATCTACCCGGAGTTCAACGCGCGCGGCGCAAGTGCGCCCACCGCCGGCGCGCCGATGAGCGCGCTCTATGTGGAAATCCAGACTGATGAGGGAGTCAGCGGCCTGTTCGGGCCGATCCAGGACTTCCAGGTCTACTTTATCCGAGCGCAACTGCGCCCCTATCTGCTGGGCCGCGACCCGCTGGCGACCGAGCTGCTCTATGACCAGATGGCGAGGATGGACCGTCATGGCCGGTCGGGTATGTTTATGACTGCGGTCAGCGCGGTGGACTGTGCGCTGTGGGACCTAAAGGGCAAGGCTTGGGGGCAGCCGGTCTACCGGCTCTTGGGCGGGCCGACGCGCCCAGCCGTGCCTGCCTATGCGAGTATGTTGGGGTACAGCGTCGAGCCGGAGGCGGCAGCCGCCGTGGCCGCCGAATATAAGGCCCAGGGCTATACGGCCCAAAAGTGGTTCTTCCGCTACGGCCCCGGCGACGGCGAGGAGGGGATGGCGAAGAATCTGGCGATGGCCGAGGCCGTGCGGGCTGCGGTCGGCGACGCCTATCCCCTGATGTTTGACGCCTTCATGGGCTGGTCCGCCATCTATGCGACGGCGATGGTGCGCCGTCTGGAGCGGGTACGGCCCTTTTGGATGGAGGAGCCGGTGCCGCCGGAGCGGGTGAGCGAGCTGCGCAAGATTCGCAAAGCGGCGCGCGTGCCCATCGCCACCGGCGAGCATGTCTATACCCGCTGGCAGACCAAGGAACTGTTGGTCAACGGCGCGGTGGATGTGCTGCAAAATGACCCGGATTGGACGGGCGGAATCACCGAGCTGGTCAAGGTGGCGGCGCTGGCCTCCGCCTTCGAGACGCCGCTGGTCGCCCACGGCCATTCGCTGCTGGCCGCGTTGCATGTGGCGGGCGCACAGTCGCCCGCGACCATCCCCTTTGTCGAGTACTTGGTGCGCCACCAGCCCGCCAAGCAGAACTTTCACACGCGCCTCTATACGCCGGAGGCCGGCCAGGTGGCGTTGCCTGATGCGCCCGGCCTCGGATTGGCGCTCGACGACGCCAAGATCGAGCAAAGGACCCTGCTATGAACATCCTCATCACCGGCATCTCTGGCCGGATCGGCGCGAATCTGGCGAAGGCATTGGTCGAGGCGGGCCACCAGGTGCGCGGCCTGGTCTGGCCGCGCGACCGGCGGCCTGAAAAGCTGGCCGGGCTGCCGGTGGAGTTGGTCGAGGGGAGCTTGGTCAACCCGACAGAGGTGGACGCGGCCGTGGCTGGGACGGAGGCCATCTGCCACCTGGGCGCCGCCTTTCAAGGGGGCGGCCCCTTCTCGGCCACCGACTATTTTGAGATCAATGTGCGTGGGACCTTCAATATGCTGGAGGCGGCCCAACGCCAGGGCGACCGTTTGCAGCACTTCTTCTTCGCCAGCACAGACGCCATCTATGATAAGTATCTGCCCAATGGCGTGCCGGAGCCGATCCGGGAGGATCATTTCCCACTGACTCCACGCGGCCACTATGCGTTGAGCAAGCAGTTGGGCGAAGACCTATGCCGGGGCTATGCGCGCAACGAAGGGCTGCCCGTCACCATCTTTCGCTTTGCGCTGACCGTGGCCGGCGATGAAATCCTCGACTTCCGGCAGTTCTACCTGGATCACTGGCGGGAGGTTTACAGCAAACTGGCCGGCCCGGACGCCGAGGCAGTCGTCGCCGAATTGGAGGGGGCCGCCGCCAAGCATGGCCGCCAGGCGTTGCTGCTGGCGCGGGATGCCCAGGGGCGCAGCTATAAGAAGCACATTGCCGATGTGCATGATATTGTCGCAGGCTTCTTGGCGGCGCTGGGGAAGCCCGAGGCCGTGGGGCAGACCTTCCAACTGGCCGCGCCGCGAGCCTTTACCTGGGAAGAGGCCATTCCCTATCTAGCTGAAAAGTTAGGGCTGCCCTATGTGGATGTGCGGCTGGCGGGCCATACGCCGACCTACTATGAATTTGATCTGTCAAAGGGGGCGCGGCTGCTGGGCTACCGGCCCTCCTATGATATCTTCCGCATGATTGACGAGGGGATGGCGCTGCGCCAGGGCAGGCCGGTGGATGTCGTACCGACCTATGCGGCTAGGCGCTCCTAGACCGTTCGCAGACAAAGCGACCACCTCGTCATTGCGCCTGATTATCGGTGATTGTAGGGGCGGTATCCTTACCGCACAAGTGTGCCGAGCCAGGACGTGCGCTAGGATAGCGCACCTACGATATTGCACCGTGGATGTTTGCACCGTGGATGATTACGCCGTGGGTGGCTTGCGAGATGGCTGTGTCAAGCGACCAAGCTCGCGACCTGGATAACTTGTTAGATAATTTGGCCGCGCGCTTTGACGGGCCGGGCGTCTCGGCCATCGCGCTGATGGGCAGCCATGCCCGCGGCGAGGCCGGCCCGTTCAGCGATATAGACCTGCTCCGATTGGTAATGGGGCCGGACAAGCCGCCGGGCGACGGCAGCCATTGGATTGGCGAGCGGCTGGTGACGGTCAGCACGCGCATTTGGCAAGAGCTGGAGACCATTTTCCAGGAGCCGGAGGAGGCGTGCAATTACTTGCTGGGCCTCCAGACGGCGCGCATCCTGGTGGATCGGGAGGGTCGCTTTGCCGCCGTCCAGCGCCGGGCGCGGGACTTTCGCTGGGATGAGGCGATGCAGGCCCGCGCCAACCGCTGCGCCGCGGCGGCGCTAGTCGGCTGGATCGAAGAGGTCCATAAAGGGCTAGAGGGACTACGCCGGCGGGATGTGGGCCGGCTTTTGCACGCGGCCTTTGGCATGTCCTGGGGTCTCTCGCGTGTGGTGATGGTGCAGCGGGGCGTTTTGCAGGCCAGCGACAATGATATTTGGCGCACCCTCAACGAGGCCGTGGGGCCGGAGACCCGTTGGGCGCGGCTGCGACGGGCGGCCTTTGGGCTGGAGACCGACGCCGCGCCGCCGCCTCCGCTGGAAGAGCAGGTGCGCGCCGGGCTGGCGCTCTATGGAGAGACGGTTGCGCTGATGGAGGATGCACTGCCGGAACCGGAGCGGGAGATGATCCTGGCGACCGTTGAGCGTATCCGGCTGGCGCTTGGGGAGAGTCGCTATGCCTCAACGTAAGTTGACCGCCGCCGTCGTGCTGGCGGCGGGCGAAGGCAGCCGCTTCTGGCCCTATAATGTGGTGCGCCAGAAGGCGGCCTTTCCCATCGCCAACGTGCCTAATGTGCGCCGGATCGTGGACGACCTGGCGGCGCTCGGTGTGAACCGCATCGTCGTTGTGGTGGGACGCATCGAAGCGAGTGTGCGGGCGGCGCTGCGGAGCGCGCCGGCGGATATTCGTTTTGTGCAGCAAGGACCGGTGGCGGGGACGGCTGCGGCGGCGTTGGCGGGCGCACAGGTCGTGGGCGATGACTGTCTGGTGGTGGCGGGGGACGTGGTGACGGCGCGGGCAAACCTGGCGGCCTTGATCGAGGCCTGGGCGGCGGAGCCGCGCCCGGCGCTGGCGCTGGTCCAGCGGCTCGGCCATGAGCGCCCCCAGGATTGGCTGGTCGCCTATGTCGAGGGCGACCGGCTGGTGGGCGTGGCCGGCCATCCGCGCGATGGGGAGTACCGGCTAGCCGGCGTCTATGCCTTGAGTGCAGAGGCGCTGCCCTACCTGCGCGACAACCCAGGCATCCTTGACCGGGTGCCGGTCGGCGGGATGCCTCCGCTCGAAGCTGAGATGGCCATGTCGTTGCAGATGATGGTGGACGAGCGCCTACCGGTCGGCGTGGTGGAGGCGCAGGAGTTCCATGTAGACCTGGACAAGCCCTGGCATATTATGGAAGCCAATCGCCTGGTCATCGAGGCGATGAGCCGGGAATTGCGCGCAAGCGGGCCGCCGCCCCTGCCTGCCGGCAGCCGCATCCACGACGGCGCCGATATCGAGGGCCAGGTGGTGATGGGCAAAGGCTGCACGATCGGCAATCGGGTCGTGCTGCGCGGGGATGTCTGGTTGGGCGACGGCGCTCGCATCCTCAACGGGGCCATTGTGGACGGGCACGCGGTCATCGGTGCGGAGACCCTGGTGCAGGACTACTGCCTGATCGGCGGCCCGACGTCGCTGGGGCCGCGGGGCATCTACAGCCATGGCGCCGAGTTTGATGGCGTGGCGCTCGATACTGTCTATTGCTATCACTACTGCGAGATATTTGGTGTCGTCGGGCAAGCCGTGGACTTTGGCGCGGCTACGGTCTGCGGCAACTTGCGTTTTGACGATGGCCGGACGACCTGGCGGATCAAGGGCCGGCCCGAGACGCCACTCTATTATGCCAATGCCGCCTATTTCGGGGACTTCAGCCGCACCGGCGTCAACGCCATCATCATGCCGGGGCGGCGCATCGGCGTCTACAGCGTCGTCGGGGCCGGGGTCGTGGCCTATGAGGATATCCCCGACCGCCAGTTGGTGACGCTCAAGCAGGAACTGGTCACCCGCCCGTGGGGGCCGGAGCGGTATGGCTGGTAGGGCGCGCCTGCCACCCCTCGCGCAGCAGCGACATCTCCACCAGGTCCGCATACTTGCCCTCAGGCCAGATCGCCTTTCGCGGGCGTCCCTCCTCGACAAAGCCACAGGCGAGATAGCAGCGGATCGCCCGCTCATCCTTGGCGTGGGTAGTCAGGGCGATGCGCCGCGCGCCGAGGTGGTGATCGGCAGGTTCCTCTCCTGGGGCGCCC
Organism: Caldilineaceae bacterium; assembly: GCA_035574055.1. GTDB lineage: Bacteria > Chloroflexota > Anaerolineae > Caldilineales > Caldilineaceae > QEUY01. The sequence goes on along the minus strand of DATLZJ010000829.1, from coordinate 5,702 downwards.
TGTTTTGGGCCGGCTGCCTGAGCTGCAGAGGAGACCGGCTTGAGGGGCTGGTCTCCTCTGCGTTGCCTCAAAGGGCTGCCGCCGGGCGCCCACAAGGGACGCCCCTACTCGTCCTCGTCTTGGCCTAGCTCGGCCAGGGTGCGAGAGAGGTCGGCGGCGATATCGTTGGCGCTACGGGCCTGGAAGCGGTTCCACAGGTGGTCCGCAATGGCGCGTGCGTTGGGCTGAAGCCCTTGCAGGGCAAAGTACTCGCAGACGCGGCGCACATCTCGATTGAGAATGTAGCGCGCGTTGCTGTTGCCCTTGGCATTTGTCACCTGGGGGAAGTCAATGATGGTCATTTCCCCCTCCCAGTAGAGAATGTTGTAGGCCGACAGGTCGCCGTGGATCAAGTCGGCTTGCAGCATCAGCTCCAGGTTGTAGATGGTCTGGTCCAAGAGCCGGCGGGCGGTTGGGAAGTCCAGCCGTACTTCGTGGAGCGTGGGCGCAGCGCGCGACTCGTCGCCCACATAGCCCATGAGAATGGCGTTCTCGGCGGCGGCGATGGGCAGAGGCACCGATGCGCCGGCCCGGTGCAGCCGCTCTAGCGTTGTGTACTCGTACATGAGCCACGACGTGTGGGCGACTTCCTGGCCGAAAGCGGTCTTCTTGTTGAGCGCGCGCATGACGCGGTGCTCGTTCTTCTTGACCGGCTTGCCGTCCGCGGTCAGCACGGCCCGCCCTTCGCGATACATTTTATCGTTGCGTAGATTGCGCAACTTGCGCGGGCGATAGACCTTGGCCGCTACCAGCTCGGCAGGGGCTGCCGGCCCGCCCAGACAGCGGTAGACCGTGGCCTCTTTGCCGCCCTTGATGATCGCCAGCACATCGGCCAACAGGTCTAGGGCGTAGAAGTGGGCCAACGATTCGAGCAGCCAGCCGGTCTCGAAGCGAGAAGGCCGGTAGGTGGTCTGAAAGCCTGCCTCCAGGCCGACGGCTTCATCGGTCAGCGCAGCGACTTCCTGGGCCACTGAGGCCCGCTTGGGCTTGGAGCGCGCCTTCTTGGCAGGCGCGGCGCGGTCCGGCTCGGCCCAATCGGGGTCGAACAAGGCTTGGTAGTAGTCGTAATCGTTATCGTTTGCGCGGCTATGGTTGCTCGAGCCACGCACGGTCGAGCGAGAAAGTGGTTGCTTGGCCACTGGAGTGTTTCCTCTTGAAGGTAGCTCTCGTCATTGCTGGAACAGTCACGCCGCGCAGCAGGCGCGCCGCGCCTGCTGCCACTCCTCTTTGAGCAATTGTTTGCCCAATTGTTTGGACAATCACTTGAGCTTTTTCGGCTGCCATCTTCAGTCCTCCTGATCCGTAAGTTTCGTGTTCCACATGGCCGTAAACGTAAAACGGCCACGGGTTTATAAGGTCCCGTGGCCGGAGAGAGCGGTGCGTTGGTTGGTGAGCGACGCTTGCAGGCCGGACGATGGCGACGCCGGCGGGTGACGCGCGCCAGCCACGGGGCAGAATGCGCCCGTGGCCGCAAGCGGTCACGATGTACTCGTGCTGAAGTTGCCCGGAAGCGGGCGGGTGAAGGTCAGGCTGTGCGTTGGGCAGTCAGCAGGCGGCGCATTCCCATATGGAGTTGGCAGAAAGTTCCGTTGACTTGCTCGGACACGTGCGCCTCCTTTCTGACAGAGACAGAAGAACGGCAACGGCGACCAGCGGGCCGTGGCACGATCACAACCCAGACAACATTCAAAAAACAACATTGTCCGTTCTGAGAGCGGACAGCGGGACTCTACCACAGATGACGGTGAGCGACAAATCCCGTTACGGCTGAGATGGGGAACTGCGGAAGGCCAGCACGACAGAGATGTCATCGCCGCTGCCTGCGGCGGAGGTGGCGTGGAGCCAGTGGGGCAGGCGGTTGGCGGTATGTTGGAGGCCGTTGGCCTGGAAAGCGCGCAGGAGGTCGGTGGCGGCGTCGAAGAAGCCGGCCTCGTCGGCGAACGAGTTCGCATAGCCATCCGAAGCCAACATCACCAGCGCCGGCGGCCTGTCGGTCAGGGGTTGGAAGTAGACGCGCATGTCGTTCCAGGCGTCCGGGCCACAGAGTGAAGTCGTTTGGTTGGCGACCAGCCGCGGATCGAAGGGCAGTGGAGGGCGCGTCACGCCGCCCTGGCTGTCCACGATCAAGATGTCGCCGTCGCCGAGCTGGCAAAAGAGCAGATAGCGACGGGTCAGCAGGGCGGTGACCAGGGTTGCGCCATAGGCGCGCAGCGGGTCGCTGCGATTGGCCCGCTGCTCCTGCCAACGGGCTTGCTCTTCTGCGTTCAGCGGGCGCGCCGCCAGGTCTTCGCGTACCCGATCCTGCCAGGTGCGGACCAGGGAGCGGGGGAGCTGCTCGCCTGCCAGCTTCGCCAGCCCGGCCAGGTCGGTTGCCTGGGCGTGTTGCTCGGCAAAGGAGGCGAGCATGTCAGTGGCGAGCTGGACGGCAAGCTTTGCCCCCCGGTGGCTGCGCACATAGCGGCTTGCGCCGTGCCCGTCGGCGACGGCCAGCACGACCGGGTCTGCGGGGCGGCGCGGCGCGCGCCAGGCGACGGCATCCTGGTTGGGCCGCTGGCCGCGGCTATGGCTGGCGCCGCGCACGCTGGCGCCGGTGACGAGCCAGCGTGGCTTACCAGACATCGGCGGCCGAATCCAGCGGGGTCGCCGGATCAGGCGCAGCCGGCAGCGGGACATTGGCCGCCGGCGAATTGTCCAGGGTCTGGCTGGCGGGCGCGGACGCGGACTTGAGCACCTCCGTCGAGGCCCATTTGATGTAACGTACCAGCGTCTCGGCGTTGTTGGCCTGGAGCGGTTTGAACTCCGGATGGCCGATGAACTTCTGGAGCACGTCATGGTCGGCGTCCTCGCCGATGGCGATGGCGATCCGCACGGCCTTCTTGCCCCACGGCTGATCGAGCAGCGCCTTTAGCCCGCTATCAAAGTTGTCAGTGGGCTGCCCGTCGGAGATGAGCACCAAGACCGGCGGCAGCGCGCGCGCCGGCATGGAGTCGGGGCTGAGCTGGTCGGCCAGCATCGCCAGCGCCTTGCCCATATCGGTCACCCCCTCGGCCTTGAGGTCGGTCCAGCGGAAGTCGCTGACCACCACCGGCTGGGAGATATGCCAGCGGGCGCCGGTCGAGAAGGCCAGGGCGCGCACCAGCACCTGGGCGTTGGGGTTTTCCGCCGCCACCTGCTGCATGTGGGGAATCGCCTCGCGGATGGCGTTGTTGAGCGCCTGAATCTTGCCGTCTATGCTCATGGAGCCGGAACAGTCGGCGATCCAGATGAAGTGGAGCGGGCGGCTGGCTAGCGCGCCGCCGGGGAGCTTGCTCACGGCAGTGCCTCCTTTGTCTTTCTGCTGGTCTTGTCGAGTCTCATGATTCAGAATAGAACTCAGAACAGATGATCATCGGTGATGAGGGGGCCGGGGCCGGGCCGGCTGACAATCACCTCTTGAACCGAATTGAGGGCGGCCAGCCGGGCCTGCACTTCCGGCGCGTCCTCGGCTTCGCAGAGGACATGGACATTGGGGCCGGCGTCAATGGTAAAGTAGGCCGGCAGGCCATCGGCGCTGCGCCAGCGGCGCACGGCGTGCATGATCGCGACGGTGCCCGGCAGCCAGTAGAGCAGGCTAGGGTTGCCGGTCATCATGACGGCGTGCATGGCGAGCGCATCTTGCTCCAGGATGGGGCCGAGCTGGGCCAGGCTACGATGGAGGATGGCCTCGCGCACGGCGGCCAGCGCCTGCTCGGCGTAGGCTACACGCGCCCTGTTGAGCGGGCTGGTGGCGGCGATCTGGTGCCCCCCTTCGCTGCTTATGGCCTTGGCCTCGCGGCTGACTACCGCCACGACATCGTAAAGGTCCCAATGGTCGGGCGGGAAGAGCTGGCGGGCGATGCTGGTATCGTGGTCATCGCCTCGGTCCCAGAGGACAAAGCCGCCCAGGATGCTGCGGCAGGCCGAGCCGCTCCCTAGCCGCGCCAGGGCAGAGAGCTGGGCGTCGTCCAAGGCCAGCCCTATCGCCCGGCAGCCGGCCACCGTGAGGGCGGCGAAACCACTGGCCGAGCTGGCGATGCCGGACGCCATCGGAAAGTTGTTCACGCTGGCGACCCGCGCCCGGCGCTCGACTCCCGCCAGGCTGCGGATGCGGTCCAGGTGACGCACCAGCCGCTCCGCGGCCTTGCCGGTCACCTCTGCGCCATCCAATGTGATGGAATCATGGGCCTGTGCGCCGGCGGCGTCCCATTCGACCGTGGTGACGGTATAGGCGTCGGCCAAGGTCATGCTGATGGAGCTGTTGAGCGGCAAGTTGAGCCGCGGGTCGGCAACCCCCCAATATTTGATAAAGGCAATGTTGCTGCCCGCGCGGGCGGTGGCTTTCGGCATGGCTGCTGACTGGCGACTTGGGCAGCCAACCCTTAGCCGGCTCTCGCCGCCATCTCCTCGAAGCGGCGGACCAGGTCATCCAACAGTTCATCATGGGCGGCAAAGCAAACCGCTACCCCCTGGTCAGCCGGCTCGATGGTCGCCTTCCAACCGACGCCCTCTATGATGTGATGTTTCTCTGCCACGCCGCCGCCCAGCCGCTTGAGCAACCCTTCGGCAGTCTCGGCGGACAGGCCAGGGAAATCGAGGGTCTCTTGCTCGTACTGCTCGGCTTGCTGATACTCCTCGTATCGCTTATCGCGCTCATCGCCAAAGGACGAAGTGCTAATGGGCATGATCGCTCCCGCTGAACGAACTAGATGGCCGAAATGGCAATCGCTGGCTACCCCAAAGTATAGCATATCAGGGCGTCAGGCGCGTCAGGTCGCGCGGGAAGAGGGTCGCCAGCCGGATATTGGGCGCGCCGGTCAGTTGCATCAGCAGCCGCTCCAGGCCGATGGCAAACCCGCCGTGGGGCGGCATCCCGTAGCGGAACGCTTCCAGGTAGGCGGCGAATGGCTCCGGTGAATAGCCGGCGCGCGCCAGGGCCGCCAGATAATCGGGATAGCGGTGGAGACGCTGGCCGCCGGTCACCAGCTCGGCGCCCCGGAACAGCAGGTCGAACGAATTGGAATAGCCGGGGCGGTCAGGGTCCGGGTGGGTATAGAAGGGGCGCTTTGCCATCGGATAGCCGGTGACAAAGAGGAAGTCGCTGCCATGCTCCTGCTGCGCCCATTCGCCCAGCCAGCGTTCGTCCTGGGGGGAAAGGTCCGGCTCGCCGCGCACATCTACGCCGTGCAGCCGGAAGATCAACTCTTGCGCCTCGGCGAAGTGGATGTGGGGGATTTGTCCGGGCACGGTGGGCAGAGCGGCGCCTGCCAGCGCCAGCTCTGCGGCATAGCCCGTCCGCAGCCGGTCGAGGATGTGGGCCAGCACATCGCGCAGCAGGGCCATGACCGTGAAGTGATCCTCGATGAAGCCAAACTCCACATCGAGGCTGACATATTCGTTGATGTGGCGGACGGTGTCATGCGGCTCGGCGCGGAAGACCGGGCCTACCTCATAGACCCGCTCGAAGACGCCCACCATGATCTGTTTGTAGAACTGGGGGCTTTGGGCCAGATAGGCTGTGCGGCCAAAGTAGTGGACGGCAAAGACATTGGCCCCGCTCTCCGTGGCCGAGGCGACCAGTTTGGGGGACTGGATTTCGGTGAAGTGGCGGCTATTTAGATGCTCGCGGAAAGCGGCCATGACCCCCG
>DATLZJ010000828.1:0-16752 GCA_035574055.1 Caldilineaceae bacterium | reverse complement strand
AGCCGATCCTTTTCGCCTGCCGGGAGACGTGAAGGGGCAAAAATGAGTACCGTTGTTCCATCTGAAAGTGGAATCTCAAAGCGATGCAGGCCTGGAGGACTAGCAAGATCTGAATAGGATTGACCGAATGCAGAAGTCTTGCTGGTTTCTAGTCTGCTTCTGGTCCCGCCTTCATTCGCTCTACTAATTCTGGAATCCCATCCGTCAATGTCATCTACGGCTTCTTCTGCTGGAGTCTCATCAGTTTGAGTGAACTCAATATAGTCTCTATCGTTCAGAATTCCTGCGTACCGAGCTGACTCCAGGAATACGGTAGCAGCAGTTGAGGCTGCATCTCTGCGGATTCCGTATTTCTGATTAATGTGCAACTGTTGAGCGAGTCTTTGAACATTGGGCAACTGACGGCCATCGTAGTCTTCGAGCAGTTGCTGATATAAGGGTGGCCGACGCATTGCACCCTGCCTTGCACGCCGGTATAGAGTCGGATCATCCTCATCGAAGACATGAATCCACTCCTCAGAGACTGATAACAAAGACTCGCTAATTGTAACTAGGCCGAACTGAACAGCCGCTGCTCGTAACGACTTGTACGCTCCGTTGTCGGCGCGGCTGTAACCTGCCCTTTGCGCCACCCTATCTTGGTCACAATTGCGTGGTCCTATATCGAAAGCTGCTTTTGCTAACCTCTCGGCTTGCTCCAGTGTGTACCGAGGATGCGATACACTGCGACCTCGTTTGCTATCCAAGGCCGCGGTGCGCCCAGAATTGGTGCTTGGCTTGTGCTCTTGTTCGTTGCTAGGCATAGGTCATGGCACTCCTGATGTTTAACTTGCAGTTTATACCACGTATAATAGCTAGTTTATAAGTACTTGTCAATACTAATCATAAACTAACTTTTCATTTCCTGATAGAACAATAGGTCCTATCGTGTTTGCGAGGACTTTCAACGCAGGCCAAGGAGAACGAATCGGCGTTTAAATTTTGACAAGCCAAACGACGAAGGCCAATATGGCGACCTCGCTGGTCGAGTCCTTTGAGATGTTTATAGTGAAGGATGAATTGTGTGTTTATTCAGGCAGAATTACCACGAAGGATCTGTTATTCGGGTGCAGCGGCTATTCACATGAGAGGTAACCGGAGTACTGATCTAGCTTCTGCGACATACAAGCTGTATGGAGGCTGTTTTCGTTTACCAACAGTTCTTTAAACCGGTAGTAGGCCGGCTTTCGCCCGCCGGCGTAGGTGACCAGCCCCATGTGGTATTCGTTCTCATCCACATGGAAACCCTCGATGGCCTCACGCTGAGGCGATAGGTCAATGGCGCAGTACCAGTAAACCCGCTCGGCGGGCGCCGCGGCGGCCTGCTCCAGCATCATCACCTGGAGATCATGGCGGCCCACACAGGAGCGATCCATATCCCAGGTGGCGAGGCCGGTCTCCGTCACCCAGATGGGCCGGCCTTCGGCATAGTCGCTGATATAGCCGATCTGGCCCTCCCAGCCGCGCCAGTGGGTATACCACTCCCAGTTGGGGGCATCATTCCACCACATTTCCGGGAAGCCGTGGATGGCGACGACATCTATATAAGGCATGACGCCATACCAGTACATCAGGCCAAGCCAGGTGTGGTCTACGGGGATCATCCCGCCCAGCACGGTCGTCCGATTGCGCTGCTTGGCCCAATAAGCCGCCGTGCCCACCATCTCGCCAAACTTGCGCCACCTGGGGTCATGCTCAACGAAGTTCCACTTATAGCGGTTGTTCGGCTCGTTCCACAGCTCCAGCTCGTGAAACTGGTCCCCGTAGCGAGTGAGAAGCTGGTCAATAAAATCAGCATAATCTTGCAGCCGGCGCGGTGGGGCAGCGCATGTGCCGCCTTCAGAGAGGGAAGGGGGCACATGCCACACCGAAAGCAGGACATGAAAGCCCGCCTCCGCCAGGGTCGCCATCTGCCAGTCGTACCAGCTTTGCCCCTGGGGTCGCAGATAATCGGCCCAGGAAATACCGGTGCGTAGATGCTTCACCCCTAGCTCCTGAAGCACCTCAACCGTCGCCATTACATCGTCATAGGCTTCATAGTGAAACCATTGGCAAATGCCAAGCTTCTCGCGCAGCCCATTGTACTGTTGGCTCTTCAAGTCTTGTTGAGAAAAACGCATGACGGGAGATCCGAAACAAGCAAGCCGAAACCGTTGGGGCCATTGTATGCGATTTGCCGCTACCCCCTGGTGAGGATGGCTCCATTACGGGCGTATCTTGGCCTATATCCGTAGGGAATTGGCGGGGCGGCGGGCAAGGCTAGGCGCTGCGAAGCTGCGCCTGGATGCGTTTGGGTAGGCCCTGGATCACCTGCTCATAAGAGTGGTCAATCATCTCGCACAACTCGCCGTCGGAGAGGCTGCCGTCAATCTTGACCGTGTTCCAGTGGCGCTTGTTGAGGTGGTAGCCAGGGATGACGGCGGGGTGGTTCTCGCGCAGCAAGGTCGCCAGGTTGGGTTCGCACTTGAGGCTGACGCTCAACGGCCCGTCATCCGGGGCCAGCGCGAAGATTTTGCCCACAACCTTATAGACCGCTGTGCCTGGGCCAAAGGGATATTCCTCGACCGCATGGGGTTTGCTCAACAGATAGGCGCGTAGCTCATCGCGGTTCATCGGCTCAGGCCCCTCCGGCAGCCAGCGGTCGTACCCGGAAGCGGGCGATCCACACGGTGATGAGCAGCAGCGCGACCGAGCAGGCCAGCCCTGCAGCGCTGATCCCGGTGATGCCGCCTTGGGCAAAGATGGCGCCGGTGCTGATGCTGCCCAGCCCCGACGCCAGCGAGACCAGGGTTTCACTGGCCCCCTGCACCCGGCCCCGCTCTTCAGGCTGGAGCGCGCCGGCCAGCATGGCCGATCCGGCAATGTAACAGAAGTTCCACCCCAGCCCCAACAGGAAGAGCGCCGCGGCCAGCAAGGGCACATTGCCGGCTAACGGCGTCAGCACAGCCGAGAGCGCCAGGATCAGCCCGCCGGCGATGATCATGGGAACCTGCCCAACCCGGTCAATCAGCCAGCCGGTCACACTCGCCAGCCCGAACATACCCAGGGTGTGGCCCATAAAGACCCAGGCGATGGCGTCCGTATCATAGTCATGCCGGCTCATGTAGAGCGGCGTGATCACCATGATAACGGTCATCACAAGCTGGCCGATCACCATTGCGACCAACGCCAGCCGCACCGTCCAGTCGCTGAAGATTTCGCGCACTGCCCGCCCCGGACCGGCGGCGGGGGCAGTGGCCGGGCGTCCGTGGACCGCGATCATCTGGCCCACGCGCATAGGGTCAGGACGCAACAAGAGGGCGTTGAGCATAAAGGCCAGATAGGCCAGCCCCGCGCCGACCACAAAGGGGCCGGTGGGGCTTATCCAGCCAAAGCGTTGGGCAAGCTGCTCTGCCGGGACCAACAGCCGCGGCCCCACCACAGCGCCTACGGTACCGGCAAAGACGACAAAGCCAATGGCCTTGGCGCGGCGGTCCGGCAGCTCCACTTCCGCCGCAGCATAGCGCGCCAGCTCGCCGATGCCGCGGCCCATGCCGGCCATCAATGCGCCCAACAGAAAGCCGAGTAGGGAAGCCCATTCGGCAGCCAGAGCCGAGAGCAAAAAGCCCCCCATCGCCAGCAGAAAGCCGGTGGAGAGACCGGCCCGCCGCCCGTAGCGGTCCATCAACCAGCCGATGGGATAGGCGGCTGCGGCGCGGCCCAAGAGCGTCACCGTCGCCGGCACGCCTGCCAGCGCATCGTTGCCGGCCAGCTCCACCGCCAGGATCGGCAGCGCCGCAAAGGTCATGATCTGAGACGCGCTGAAGAGGCTTTGGCCGACAAAGAGCGTGGCGAGCAGGCGAACGCGCACCGCGCTGGGGATGAGCGCTTCTGGAAGGACGGTTTGGGCTGCGCCGGGCTGGGGTAGAGTGGTAGACATAGGCGTCATTGTAGCACGGCGGCAGACGCCGTCACAATCCAGCGGCAACCTTGAAGCGGTAACCTTTGAATTGCCGGAGCAAATGAAGGGGCGCCATCGTATTATTCGGTGGAACGTTATTTGCGGGTGAAATATCGGGATAGAACGGCCTCCAGTGAGGCACGCTGAGACGGGCAAGGAGAGGAAGATGAGACAAGGAGGGATTTGGGCCGGCAGTGGGTTCATCGTGCGCTGGTTCATCGCTGTGGGAGTGGCGGCGCTGCTGTTGAGCGCCTGCGCCGCTTCGAGGTCGCCCGAGGCGGTAGCGCCCGCGCCGATGAGCCAAGCGCCGGCTGCCGGCGCCGCGGAAGAGCCGGTAGGCATTGTGCCCAACAGCAGCATGGCGCAGGCCGGCGCGGGAACGGTTGACGCCGCGGTGTCGCTGGAGCGCAAGGTGGTCGCCCGCGCCCACATTCAGCTTGTGGTGGAAGATACCGCCGCTACGGTAGAGGCCATTGAGGCGCTGATGGACGAGGTGGGCGGCTATATCGCCAACAGCAATCTCTACAAAGGCAGCTACAATGGCGCCGAGCGGCTACAGGGCACCCTGACGCTGCGCGTGCCCGCCGAGCAGTTGGATACAACGCTGGACCGGCTGGCCGGCATGGGGGTAGATGTCCCCCAGCGCGGGCTGGACCGTGAAGATATTACCGACCAGTATAGCGATGTAGATGCCCAACTCCGCAACCTGGAGGCGACCGAAGCCGAGCTGCGCGAGATGCTGGCCGAGGTGCGCGCCCGCCCCAACGCCACCACCGAAGATATCATGACCGTCTACCGCACGCTGACCGAGGTCCGCTCCCAGATCGAGCAACTCCAGGGGCGCAAGAATATGTGGGACAACCTGATCGCCCTTTCGACCATCGAGGTGACGCTGACGCCGGACACGGCAACGCTGCCGGTGGTGGAGGAGGGATGGCGGCCCGCCGTGGTGGCGCGCGATGCGCTGCGCGCGCTGATCAGCGCCGTGCAGGTCCTGGGCAATGTGGCGATCTGGGTGGTGGTCTTTTTGCTGCCGTTGCTTGTGCTGGCTGCCATCCCGCTGGCGCTCCTTTTCTTCGTGCTGCGCTGGCTCTTGCGCCGGCTCAACCGCAAGACGCCCCAGCCGGCAACTTGAGCCAGGGCTTCTACTGAGCGCCAAACGCCGGTCGCAGGGCCGGCGTTTGATTTTACCCGTCGTGCTGTTGCCGTGGCGCCGTGTTCTGTCTCGTCAAATCATGAACACGGCTGCTGTTCTCAGTGTCAGGCGATAGATCGTAGGTGCGGTAGGATACCGCACCTACGACTGTGCCTTGCTGAGTGGCCGGTGGCATCAGACCTCGACCGCCCTCGCCCCTCTCCCCTAATCCTGCCAAAACCCTGGGACGCACCCCGTTTGCATAGACTGTTTGCATAGACCTTTTATCTTACGCTACAATGGGTTATCTTACGCTACACTGGGGCCGGCTGGCGTCCCGCGCAGCTTTCTGTCAAGTCTGATGCGGCGCTTCCTGCGCCAGCAGTCTTTGCCGCCGGTACGTGTAACTCATCCGTTACGACAATTGCATACGACAATTGCATATTGCCAGCTTGTGAGGGTGGCGCACAGCCCGCTCCTCGCTTCTTGCCGTGTGGGGGTCCTCTGCTGCTCCTCACCCGACTCTTCACCGGCAACTATTTTGAAGGAGGCTGTAGGAGCATGGTGAAACCAACGATTTTGGTGCTGGACGACGAACCCCAGGTGCTAGGCGCAATCGAGCGCGACCTCCGCCGCCATTACCGGGGAGAGTACCGGCTCGTCAAGTCAACTTCCGGCACAGAGGCGCTTGACGCTGTGCGGACACTGAAGCAGCGCAACGAGCCGGTGGCGCTCTTCTTGGTGGACCAGCGGATGCCGACCCTGAGCGGCACCGAGTTTCTGTTGGAGGCCATTAAGCTCTACCCCGAGGCGCGCAAGGTCCTGCTCACCGCCTATGCAGACACCGACGCCGCCATTACCAGCATCAACCAGATCGGCCTCGACTACTATTTGGTCAAACCGTGGGACCCGCCGGAGCTGCGCCTCTACCCCATCCTAGACGACCTGCTCTACGAGTGGAAGACCACGGTGGATTTACCCTACGAAGGCATCCGCGTCGCCGGCACCCTCTGGTCGGCCCGCTCCCACGACGTGAAAGACTTCCTCGCCCGCAACCGCATTCCCTACCAGTGGCTAGACATCGAAAAGGACCCCGAAGCCCGCACCTTGACGGAAGCGGTCAACCAGGGACAGTACAGGCTGCCCGTGGTCTTCATGCCCGATGGTGAGGTTCTGGTCGAGCCGGACTACCGCACGCTTGCGGTCAAATGCGGCCTACAGACCCAGGCGAGCCAACCCTTCTATGACTTGATCATCGTCGGCGCGGGGCCGGCCGGGTTGGGCGCCGCCGTCTACGGCGCATCCGAGGGGCTGCGCACCCTGATGATCGAACGGGAGGCGACCGGCGGGCAGGCCGGCACCAGCTCCCGGATCGAAAACTATCTCGGCTTTCACACCGGCATCAGCGGTTCGCTGCTGGCCGAGCGCGCCACCATCCAGGCGCGCCGGCTGGGGGCTGAGATTCTGACCGCTCAAGAGGTCAGCCGCGTCCGGGTAGAGGACCCCTATCGCATTGCCGTTCTCGGCGACGGCTCGGAAGTCGCCTGTCATGCCCTGCTCATTGCCACCGGTGTGACCGTCCGCCGCCTGGACGCGCCGGGCGTCGAGCAGTTGACCGGCGCGGGCATCTATTACGGCGCGGCCATCAGCGAGGCCATGCATTACCAGGACGAGCATGTCTTCATCGTCGGTGGGGCCAACTCGGCCGGCCAAGCCGCCATGTACTTCTCCCGCTACGCCAGCCAAGTCACCATGGTGGTGCGCGGCAGCGGTCTGGCTGCTTCCATGTCCCAATACTTGATTGACCAGATCATGGAGACGCCCAACATCGAGGTCCTTAGCCACTGCTCGGTCGTCGAGGCGCATGGCGACCATCGTCTGGAGGCGTTGACCATCTGCAACTCCCAAACCAACCAGACCTGGACGGCCAAGACGCCCGCCTGCTTCATCTTCATCGGCGCGGTCCCCCATACGGAGATGGTGGCAGGGCTGGTGGCGCGCAACCAGGCAGGGTTCATCCTGACCGGCATGGACCTGATGACGGAGGGTCAGCGCCCCAAAAGCTGGCCCCTCAAACGCGACCCCTTCTTGCTGGAGACCAGCGTACCGGGCATCTTTGCCGCCGGCGACGTGCGCCACGGCGCGATCCGCCGGGTGGCGTCGGCGGTCGGGGAAGGCGCCATCTGCGTGAGCCTCGTCCACCAATATTTGAAGACGGTGTGACCGCCGGCGCCAGGCGCAGACTCACCCACACCCAAAAGGTCCGTACTTAAAAGGTCAGTACTTAAGAGGCCCGTACTCAAGAGGCCCATACCCAAGAAGTAGGCGCTCCGACCATGTACACCGAATTTCTGCGCAAAGTCCCGCTCTTCGCCGAGCTTCCTGAAGCCGACCTAAACTATATCTGCCAGACGGCCCAAGAGGTCCTCCTGGCAGCCGGTGAAGAGCTTTTCGCCGAAGGAAGCACCGGCGATCTCGCCTATATTCTGAAGGACGGCGAGCTGGAGATCATCAAGCAGATTGACGGGCGGCCGGTGCTATTGGCAGTGCGGGGGGAGCCTGGCGAGATCATCGGCGAGATGGCGTTGCTGGTCGCCGCGCCGCGCATGGCGAGCGTGCGCGCCCGCACGCCGACCACCATGCTGGCCCTCCATCACGACAAGTTCAACTATCTGCTCAGTAACCCAACCGCTGCCCGGATCATGCTGCAAACGGTCTTGAGCCGCTGGCGCTTTACCGAGAGCCTCTTGTATCAAAACGAAAAAATGGCCCAGCTTGGCGCCCTCTCCGCCGGCATCGCGCATGAGCTGAACAACCCGGCTGCCGCAGTCCGGCGCGGCGCAAACCAACTCAGCGACCTCATCGCCGAAGCCCAAACAGCCCATGCCCAGCTCTTTATGCTCGACTTGACCGGCGAGCAGCAGGCCGCGCTCCAGACCCTCGCCCAACAGGCGCAGGAGCGAACCATCCAGCGCATGGCGCTCTCGGCCCTGGAGCGCAGCGACCGGGAAACGGCGCTGGAGAGCTGGCTGGATGACCGCGGCATTGACGATAGCTGGGAGCTGGCCCCGGCGCTGGTCAACCTGGGCTATGCGATCAACGACCTGGAGGCGCTGACCCGCCAGTTCGCGGCGGCACATTTTGCGCCATTGGTGCGCTGGTTGAGCGCCCAAGGCGCTGTGTACGCGCTGCTGGCGGAGATCGGTGAGGGCGCCCAGCGCATCTCCGACATCGTCCAGGCCCTACGTACCTACGTCCATCTCGACCAAGCGCCAATCCAGACAGTGGATGTCCACCAAGGGCTAGACAACACGCTGCTCATCCTGCGGAGCAAGCTTGGCTCCGGCGTCACCGTCCAGCGAGAGTACAGCCCCGACCTGCCCAAGATCGAGGCCTACGCGAGCGAGCTGAATCAGGTATGGACCAACATCATTGACAACGCCGTTGACGCCATGGAGGGCCAGGGCCGGATCACCATCCGCAGCCGGCGTGAAGGCGAGTGGGTTGTGGTGGAGATCGAGGACGATGGCCCCGGCATCCCGCCGCAACACCAAGAGCGTATCTTCGACTCCTTCTTCACCACCAAGCCTCCCGGCAAGGGCAGCGGTCTCGGCCTGCATATCACCTATAACATCGTCGTTCGTAAGCATCGCGGCGATATCAAGGTTTTTTCCAGACCCGGCGCGACCTGCTTCCAGGTATGGCTTCCCATCAACTTTGAGGCGATCCCCCTGGGGGCGCAGCAAGGATAACATGAGCGCAGCGATTATCACCCTTCTGCTCGCCCACCTGATCGCCGACTATCCGCTCCAGACCGATTGGCTGGTCAAGGCCAAGCGCACCTGGCCGGGGCTGACCCTCCATGCGTCCGTTCACCTGGTAACGGTGCTGGCGCTCTGTCTACCCTATACCGCCATGCTCTGGCCCTATCTGCTCACCTTGGGCGCCGTCCACTTTGGTATTGATGCCTTTAAGAACCTGCTGGCCGCCCGCCGGCCCCAGTGGATCGCAGGGCCATATCTCTTCGACCAGTTGCTACACCTGGCCTCTATCTGGCTGATCGCAGCCTGGGCCGTTGCCACGCTGCCCGGCGGCTGGCCCATCGAGCGACCGTGGCAGCTCTACGCCATCGGCTTTCTATTCGTGACCAAAGTCTGGCAGATCACCGAGCGAGTTCTCTTTCATGACGACGAGGGATACCAGCGCGAGCTGATGCGCATGGGCACATCGCGCATGGTTGCCCGCGTGCTTCTGTTGGCGCTGTGGCTGTTGCTGGGGCAGCCGTTCGACAGCGCTCGTCCGCTGGCCGGTGCGGCAGCTCTCTGGCCCTACTTCGTGTCCAGCGCCTATGGTCGCCGCGCGCTCTTCACCGACCTCGGCGTCACGATGGTCGTGGCCGCCCTGATTTGGCTCGTCACGTAGCCGGCAACACCTCGCTGTGACCGTTCGTCAAGATGGCGCATAAAGACGGGGGGTGGATGATTGCCCGATGAGAAGCGACACATTGCTTGCGATAAGCTCCTGGTTGCCCCATGCCGGTAGCGCCATCGCCACGTTAGGTATCGCGCCGGGAGACTCCGAAGACCTTCGCATCCAGAAAACGGTGCTTGTCCGCAGCAGCTTGCTCATCTGTTGCGCCGGAGTGGTGTGGGGCGCGCTCTATTTTGTGCTGGGGCAACTGCTGGCCGGTCTGATCCCGTGGGGCTATTCGCTATGCTCCACCCTGAACCTCGCCGTCTTTGCCAGAACCCGCCACTTCGATGGTTTTCGCTTCATCCAGCTTCTGCTCATCTTGTTGCTGCCGATCATGCTCATGTGGGCGCTTGGCGGCTTCATCACGGGGAGCGCCGTCATCCTGTGGGCCTTGCTCTGCCCGCTAGGCGCGCTGCTCTTCTGCACGCCCCTCCGCGCCCACGGTTGGTTTTGCGCCTACCTTGTCCTGCTGGTGGCGACCGGCCTGATTCACCCCTTCTTGCCAAGCAATAGCTCTCTTGCCCCGTGGCTCATGGTCTTCTTTTTTGTGCTCAACATCGGCGCGGTGTCGCTGGTCGCCTATCTCCTGCTCCATACCTTCCTGCGCGAGAAGGAGAAGATTTTTGCCTTGCTGCGGCTGGAGCAGGCCAAGACCGAGCGCCTGCTGCTGAATGTGCTGCCCAAGGAGATCGCAACCATCTTGCGTGAGCAGGATGAGCGCAGCGCAGGCACCATCGCCGAGCACTTCGATCAGATCAGCGTGCTCTTTGCCGACGTGGTGGGATTCACCCCCCTCTCCGCCAAGCTGGCGCCGGCAGAGATGGTCGAGTTACTGAACGAGGTCTTCTCCTATTTCGACCAATTGGTGGACAAGTATCACGTGGAGAAAATCCGCACCATCGGCGACAACTACATGGTGGTTGCCGGCGCGCCGACCCCGCGCGCGGACCATGCCAGGGCGCTGGCCTGCGTCGCCTTGGAGATGATGGCCTATATTGAGCGCAGCCCGACAACGCGCAAGCATGGGCTGCGCTTCCGGATCGGCATGAACTGCGGGCCGGCAGTGGGCGGGGTGATCGGCCATCACAAGTTCCACTACGATGTTTGGGGCGATACCGTCAACGTTGCCAGCCGCATGGAGTCCCAGGGCGTCCCCGGTAAGATTCAGATCACGCCCACCATGCAGGAACTGCTGTACCATGAATTTGTCTGCCGGCTACGTGGCCCGGTTGAAATCAAAGGCGTCGGGGAGATGCATACCTGGTTCCTGGAAGATATTCGCTCCCCAGACCGGCTGGATGGCGCAGGCTTCGACCCTGTCCTGCCACAACAGACAGACCCACGCGCCTCGGTACAGCCTCACTAAACAACCATCCGCCGGACGCAACCAGGTGGCAACGTCCGGCGTCATAGCGTCTGGAGCATCGCGTGGCCGCTCGTCGCCCACTTCCTCGGCGAGCCGCTGGAGACCTCCCGATAGACCCGCGCGCAGCGGTGCATCGCCAGGAAACTCGCCTTGCACTCCAGGGCGAGCTAGCCCCTATGATGAGGAGCGACCTGGGGGCGAGGTCGCTGTATGCATGGCGCGTGATGCAAAGCAAGTCGCTTAGGTCACTGCGCCGATCCCAAGGAGGATCATGATAAAGATGATGACCGCGATCACCAAGAAGATCCCAAAGAGGATCTTGGCGATGGTCGCAGCCCCACGCGCAACCCCGGTAAAGCCCAAAGCGCCTGCCACCAACGCCACCACCAGGGCGATAATGGCCCACCACAATAGGTCCACGTTGCTGCCTCCTTTGTTGACGAGCGTCTCGCATGGATTGTTAGATCGACCACCGGCTTTCATCCTGGGCAGGCCGCTCACGGGCTGCCTTCCCAACCTCACACACAGTTGGCATACAGGAGTGGAGCGGTGATAGAAGCAGCGTACTGAGGACCCCTCCGCCATACAACAGACAGGAGCAGGAGCGCGAGATATAGGGCGAGATACAGAAATGAAGGTTGTAGTATACTTGTAATGGACAAACGATAATCACAGACTACTGCCATCGAAGCCTGAAACCGACAGCGTGGGAAAGAAGATTGGGGGTAGCTCATGTTCCGCAAGATTCTTGCACCTCTAGATGGCTCCCAACTGGCTGAGAGGGCGCTGCCCTATGTAGAGGCGCTGGCGAAACAGTTTGACGCCGAGATCATTTGGGGCTGGGTAGTACAGATTCGACCGCCGGCGGTGCCTGAATACGAGCATGCCTCCTATGGGGTCACGGCGCTGCTCGATACATCAGCGGAGAAGGAGCGAGCGACGGCCTATCTCCAGCGCCTCCAGGCCGACTTTGCCAAACGCCAACTGCGCTCGTCGCTGCGCGTGGTCGAGAGTCCCTCCATCGCCGACGCCATTGTTGCGCTGGCTGTCAAAGAACAGGCCGACCTCATCGTCAAGACAACCTATGCCCGCCTTGGGCTGAGTCGCTGGCTGCACGGCAACATCGCCGCCCAAGTGCTACAACGCGCCCCCTGCCCGCTCTTTCTCGTGCGGGTGAGCGACGAGGACTGATAGCAAACCGCCAGGCATCCGCGCCGCGTATGCTACATTACGACATCCGGCGCATCTCCTGGCGTACAATGCCAAGTGTGGAACGGTAGCTCCCCTTGCTTCCGTTGTTAAGGCCGTTCCACCAAGCTGAATCACCGAACCCACACCGTCGTGGGCTTGCAACAGGACGTTGATTTGCATGGGCATATCCCGGCGGGTGGCTGCCGGGATTTTTTCTGCCGATGGAAAAAATCGCATGTTGCACCCCTTGATCAAACCGCTGGAGCGCCCGGTGTTTCCCACAACGGCGCCATCCCAACCGCGAGCGTTCACGCTCGACGACAAGTATTGTCTGGAAGAAGGCACAATTCTGCTCACCGGCATCCAGGCCCTGGTGCGGCTCCCCCTCGACCAGCATCGCGCCGACCGGCGCCGGGGACTCAATACCGCTACCTTTATCTCCGGTTATCGCGGCTCGCCCCTCGGTGGTTTGGATATTGCCCTGCAACGCGCGCAACCGTTGCTGGCCGACCATCAGGTGGTCTTCCTGCCCGGCGTGAACGAGGAGCTAGGCGCCACCGCCGTATGGGGAAGCCAGTTGGCGCACCGGCTCCCCAACAAACCCAAAGTAGACGGGGTACTGGGCATGTGGTACGGCAAGGCCCCAGGGGTAGACCGCAGCGGCGATGCGCTCAAGCACGCCAATTTCACCGGCGTAGGACGCTACGGCGGCGTTCTGGCCGTCGCCGGCGATGACCCCATCGCCAAATCCTCGACCCTCCCTTCACATTCGGAAGTCGCCCTCTACGATGCCCAGATGCCCATCCTCTACCCCGGCTCCATCCAAGAGGTCTTGGACCTGGGCCGGTTGGGCTTCGAGCTGTCTCGTTATAGCGGCTGTTGGGTGGGCTTTAAGATTGTGACCGACATCGCCGACGGCTTTGGCACGGCAGAGGTCGCCCCAGAGCGGATCGCCATTCGCGACCCCGGCTTTCTCTTCGACGGCCAGCCCTGGCGCCCCACCCAGAATCCCTTCCTCCTGGCCCCCCACAGCCTGCGCCTGGAGCGGGAACTGGTCGAGGGACGGCTGGCCGCGGCCAAAGCCTTCGCGGCCGCGAACGGCTTGAACCGGATCAGCGTCCCCACCCCGGACGCCTGGCTCGGCATCGTCGCCGCAGGCAAAACCTACTATGACCTGCGGGAGGCGCTCTCGTTGTTGGGGCTGGAGGAGCCGGAGCTACGCCGCTATGGCATCCGGCTGCTCAAGCTGGACATGATCTATCCCCTGGAGCCGGCGATCATCAACAACTTCGCCCGTGGGCTGGAGGAAATATTCGTCGTCGAGGAGAAGCGCTCGTTTATCGAGCTGTTCATCCGCGACCTTCTCTATGACCACCCTGACCACCCGCGCATCGTCGGCAAGCGCGACGAACGCGGCGACACGCTCGTGCCCGCTCACGGCGAGCTGGACGCCGACCAGATCGCGCGCCTGCTGGCCCGGCGGCTCAGCGGGCGAATCTCGGCGGATTCCATCGCCGCGCGGTTGGCGCGCATCCAGGTGGCATTGCAGCCGGTTGAGCCGGCCATCCCACTCCACACAGGGCCGCCGCCTGCAGAGCAAACCGAGCCGGCGCGCACCCCCTATTTCTGCTCCGGCTGCCCCCACAACCGCTCCCTGCCCGCGCCGGAAGGCTCGCTGGTAGGCGCAGGCATCGGCTGCCATACCATGATCCTGCTCATGGACCGGGAAGACGTTACCGGCATTACCCAGATGGGCGGCGAGGGCGTGCAGTGGGTGGGGGCCGCGCCCTTCACCGAAGCGCCCCACTTCTTCCAAAACCTGGGCGACGGCACCCTCTTCCACTCCGGCTCGCTCGCCATCCGCCAGGCCGTCGCGGCCAACGCCAACATCACCTATAAGATCCTCTACAACTCGGCGGTGGCGATGACCGGCGGGCAGCCGGCTGACGGCGGCCTTTCGCCGCCTGCCTTGACCCGCTTGCTGGAGGCAGAAGGCGTCAAGCGTATCCTGGTGGTCGCCGATGACCCGCACAAGTATGCGCCGGGCGAGCGTTGGGCGGACGGCGTAGAGGTCTGGCCGCGGGAGCGGCTGGACGAGGCGCAGCGGCTCCTGCGCGCCACGCCGGGCGTCACCGCGCTCATCTACGACCAGGAGTGCGCCGCCAACCTGCGCCGCAAACGCAAGCGCGGGCAAGCGCCCGACCCGCCGCGCCAGGTCTTCATCAACGAAGCTGTCTGTGAAGGGTGCGGCGACTGTGGCGTCAAGTCCAACTGTCTGAGCGTCCTCCCCGTCGAGACCGAGTTTGGGCGCAAGACCCAAATCCATTGGTCCTCCTGCAACCAGGACTACACATGCCTGGAGGGAGATTGCCCCTCCTTTCTCACCGTGGTTCCGGACCGGGCGCATCGGGAGGGGCTAGCGGCGCAGCCGGCCCTACAGATGCCGCTCGACATGGCGCCCGCGCGGCTCCCTATGCCCCGGCCCAGGGCCATGCCGGACGGCAGCCTCTACAACCACAATTACAACATCTATAACATCTATATGGTCGGCATCGGCGGGACCGGCGTGGTCAGCGCCAACCAAATCCTGGGAACGGCTGCCCTGCTCGACGGCAAGCAGGTGGTGGGCCTCGACCAAACCGGCCTGAGCCAGAAGGGCGGCCCCGTCGCCTCCAGCCTGAAACTCCTCGACCGGCCCCAAGACCTATCCAACCGGGTGACCGCCGGCGAGGCCGACCTGTACCTCGTCTTTGACCTGTTGGGCGGGACCGCCGCCGCCCAACTGAGCCGGGCGCTGCCGGACAAGACCGTCGCTGTGGTCTCGACCAGCCTCATCCCACCCGGAAAAATGATCCGTTCGCCGGATGTGCAGCTTCCCGATCGCGAGCGGCTCAAGGCCCGGATCGAGCGGCGCACCCAAGCCGAGGAAAACCTCTATCTAGACGCTACAGCGCTGGCCGAAAAGCTCCTTGGCAGCCACATGCCCGCCAACCTGATCGTCATCGGCGCGGCCTTCCAGGCCGGGTTGATCCCGTTGAGCGCAAGCGCCATCGAGCGCGCCATCACCCTCAACGGCGTCGCAGTAGAGGTGAACCTGCAAGCCTTCCGGGCAGGTCGCCGCGCCGTCGCTGACCCGGCCTGGCTGGAGTCGCTGGCGCTGCGTCGCCCCGGCGCCTTGACGATCGCGCCCCCGCTGACGAGCGAGGCGCTGGCGCTGATTGAAGAAGTGGGCGCAGTGGGTGAGCTGCGGCGCCTGCTGGAGATTCGCGTGCCGGAGCTGATCGCCTATCAAGACCTGGAGTATGCCCGCGCCTATGTCGCCCTGATCAAGCAGGTCTATACCGCCGAGCAACAGCTCATTGCGCCCCAAACCCGCCTGAGCGAAGCGGTTGCCCGCAACCTGTTCAAGCTGATGGCCTACAAGGACGAGTATGAGGTCGCCCGGCTCCATCTACGACCGGAGGTGCGCCAGGCCCTGGTCGAGCAGTTCGGCCCCGCCGCGCGGCTCCACTATCATCTGCACCCGCCCTTGCTGCGGGCGCTGGGGCTGCGTCGCAAAGTGGTCCTGGGCAAGTGGTTTGACCCGTTCCTGCGTCTGCTCACCCGGCTGAAGGGGCTGCGGGGCACACCCTTCGATCCCTTTGGCTATACCCATGTCCGGCGCGTTGAGCGCGCCCTGATCGGCGAATACCGGACAATGGTGCAGGAGGCAATCGCCGCGCTGCGCCCGGAAAATTACGAGCTGGCCGTCAGGCTGGCTGCACTGCCCGACCTGGTGCGGGGCTATGAGAGTATCAAGCTCAGGAATATCGAACGGTTCCGCCGGGAAGCGCAACAGCTCCGGCAAGAACTAACGCAGCCTGCCGCTGCCTAGACGGCTTTGCCGGAACATCTTCAGATCATCAGAGTGCCAAGCTCATTCACCTGCGGCGTGAAATGTGTCATATTATCGTGAACGAAAAAAGAGGCGACCGTGAACAATAGGGGCGGCCTCGTCGTAGGTGCGGTATCCTACCGCACGCGCTGGCGCCGCCTCGCCCAAGACGTTGGCGGGGGCCATGGCACGCACGCCTATGCAGCGGGAGGGGGGAACGGGCTTAGGGCGAGATGAAGCAGGGCGCCGCCGTCGGGTACAAGAGCGGCCAGGCACACCTGGCCCAGCGTGAGCACGCCGGGCCAATTCGGCCAACAGGGAAGGGCGCGTCAGCGCTGCCGCCTGACGCCGTGAACAGTGCGGTAGGATACCGCACCACGATCTACCGCCTGACATCGGGAACAGCAGCCGTGTTCACGATATTATGAGAGAACACGCCGGCTCCTGCGCGCAGGGTTCGCTCTGGCGTAGTACGGTGCAGTGGTTCCTAGAGGGAGCGATTGTGGACTTTTGCCTAACCCAAGAGCAACAGATGTTCCAGTCGGTCGTGCGCAATTTCTGCCAGCATGAGCTGGCGCCCTACGCCGCCGAGGTGGACAAGACCGGCGAGCTGCGCTGGGAGGCCATTCGCAAGATGCCGGCGCTAGGGCTGACCGGGTTGACCGTGGCGGAGGAATATGGCGGCGCCGGGCTGGACACCATCAGCGCCGCCCTCGCCATTGAAGAAATCGGCC
>DATLZJ010000827.1:0-11548 GCA_035574055.1 Caldilineaceae bacterium | reverse complement strand
CCGCCTGCCTGTACTGGTGGACAGCGCGGTGGTCGCCCTGCGCGAGCGCTACGCCGACCGCATCTTCGGCGGCGGCGGCGATGATCGCACCATGCTGGAGCTGTCGGTGAGCGAGCTGCTGCGTGTGCTTGAGCCTGAAGTACTGGACCTAAGCGACGGCTAGCCCGCTGGCCTGGGCGATGGCCTCCGCCCAAATGTTGTCGTAGTCTTTCTGGAGCAACGTTTCGACCCGGTTGAGCAGGCGAATCTCCTCGCGGGTTAGCTCGCCAAAGCGGCGCAAGATCGCCAAGCGGCGGTGGATGGCCCACAGGATCGCCAGACAGCTATAGATGGCGATGCGCGCCCGGATGTGCCGGTCTTCGGCCCGGATCACTGTGTCCGGTGGGATGAAAGGCGGGAGGTCATAGCCCTGCTCGCGGAGCCGGGCAAAGGGGTCGCCGTCATGCAGGATCGCGGCGATGAAGGCGTCCCGCTGCTCCGCCTCGCCCAAGATCGCCTCAGTATAGGCGAAGAGCCGGCTGAACTCGCTGCTCCCGCCGCAGGACTTGTCCTGCTTGATCCGCTCGATCAGGTCACAGAACCAGGCGAGAAAGGGGATGAGGTTGTCTATGCTTGGCCGGCCTTCCTCGGGCTTGGTCACGTAGTAGCCTTCTTTGTTGGGAAAGAGCCTGGCCGCCTGTTGGGCCAGCCGTTTTTGCAGCGGTCGCAAGTTGGCAAAGGCCGGATGCTCATCCGTCTCTCCTAGCAGCCAGCGGCGCAGCACATCAATCCGCTCCAGTTGTCGCTCGTCGCAATCAATGACCGCGTCAACAAAGAAGGAGAAAAGGGTGATCTCCAGCAGGTCGTCGGGGCTGGCCTTGGGCTTTGGCTCGTCCTCGACCTGCTCTGGGGCGCGCGCCTCCGGCGCCGGAGCCTCGCGCCCCGGCGTTGGGGCGATCGGTGTGACGCCGGACATGACAAAGATAGCGCCGTTGGTGTCGTCGGCGCGGCCATCGGCGGTGAACTCGGTGCGCCAGCGTGCGTCTACCGTCAGCACCACCCCACCCCGTTCCCCGTCTACATTCACATCACACCAGCCGCGCTCGCCATCCTTCCACAGCGCGACTTGCGAGGAGCCGGCCCTGCCGTCGGCGCTGCGCGCGCGCCGCGTCAACCCCAGGGCGCTGACGCTGAGGACCGAACTGCCGGGGTCATCGGCGAGCACGCTGGCGTAGCGTCCGGCCCAGCGCTCGCGGATCTGAGGTCCATCCAGCAAAACCGCGATCAAGAGGGTGGGGCCGATGCCGCGCAGCAGGTCGGAGATCGGCTCCTGGCGGGCCAGGTCTTCACAGATGAGCGGGCAGAGGGAGAACCAGCTATTGGGCGCCAGCACGGCCAGCTTGCGCCGCGGGATGTGGGTCGCCTCCCACCAACTACGGTTGGCCGAAAGCGCGCCGCCGATGCCATATTGCCAGATTTGACTATCGCTCAGCCGCCAGCGGTGGTGCTTATTCTGCTCCAGTTGATACCATTTGCCGGCAAAGAAGGTAGACAGTACTACTTTGTTGGTCCCGCTGGGGCTGTGGCTGCCCTGTGGCTCAGGATCGCGCAGGCGGACGCCGGCCAGGAGCATGGGCACGCGTGTCCGGTCCAGCCGGCCTGAGAGGCCGGCGCGCTTTGCCAGCGCGTCCAAAATCTCGTCGCGTTCCTCCTCGCTCAACGCCTGTTCGGGAAAGACGATGAGGTGAATCCGGTGGACCGAACGCTCGGCCTCGGCGAGCATCGCCAACAGTTCGTCTACCGGAAAACGGTTTGCCGCTCCGCCGCCGGTGTACTCGAAGTAGCGAGTCTGCTCTTTGCTCTTGCGGTTGGTGGTGGAGCTGCTCGGTCGAAACCAGGTTGCCTCGATGCGATAGGGCCAGGGCACGATCAGCAGGTTCAGGGTGTTCTCGTCAATATCCACCCAGGGCAGCGTCCGCCATGCCACCTTTACCTCCGTACAGTGAAAGGTCAGGTGATGGGAGAGGCTGCGCAGGGTGATGCCCAAGCTGGGGGTGCGCATCTTGGGCAGCACAACACCCTGGTAGGGAGGCATCTGCGACAGGCTGCCCGTATAGGCAAGCAACATGTTGGCGATGCAGTGGATGGGCTTGAGGTCGCCGGCGGAGAGGTCCGATGAGCGGGTCCACTGGTTGCCGGAGGGCGTCCCAAAGCCCCGGCAGATCTCGTCTGTCAGCGCGTGGAGGTTCAACAGCGCCTTGCAGACCGACCAGGCGAGCCATTTGCGATAGGCCGGATGGTCGGGCGGGAACGGGGCCTCGGCGCCAGCGGGCAGGGCGCCAAACTCGACAGGCGCATCTACCAGTTCGCAGATGTCGGTGATGGAGACCTGCTCCAATCGCTCATCGGAGAGGGCGGCGACAAAGCGATGGAGCGTCTCGCGGCCTTCCCAGCGCCGGGCCGGGTCCAGAATCCATTCGTACCATTGCCGTCGCGCCTCTTCCAGGCGCTGCTCCCACTGCTCGTCGGGCCAGGTCTCCAGCGGCAGAACACTGAAGACATAGGCGCCTGTCTGCTTGAAGAGCAGCGAGGTGACGGCAAAAAGGTCCGGCGGCCAGATCAACAGGGTCTGGATAATATGGCGGATGGGCGGCTGGTAGCTCTCCTCGGTCGAGAACTCTGCCATCAACTGCTCAATGGCGCGTTTGAGGTTGTTTGTGCTCATTGTAGGGCGATGTCTGCTGCTTGTGGAAACCGTGCGCCGTGGCTAGGACAGCCTGCGGCTCTCGGAGGGGGTTAGAATTTTCCGGCGCTATCGCCAACCAATCCGTAGGGGCGGCATCCTGCCACACGTTGGGTGTTATACAAGAACGTGCGGTGAGGATACCGCCCCTACGGTGCTCATGGCCCAGTCACCATAGGCGGGTGACTGGGCCGTTGTTGGCCCGGCTAGCGGTGCATGAGCGGCATATAGAAACGCCGCTCGGAACAGTTCTCGGCGATGTCTACCTCCTTGCTGCCGATGGAGACATTGCCATAGGTATCGGTGATCTCCACGCGCACGGTGTAGACGCCGCAGACGGTGTACTGATGGGCTACCTGTGGCTGGGGGATTGGGCCGACATAGGGGCTGCCGTCGCCGAAGTCCCAGCGATATTCCACCGGGGCGGGCGGCGGCCCATTGGCAGCGGCGACCGTGTTGCTCAACACAGCGGTGAACTCAGTCAAGAGGCTGGCGTTGGGCGTCGTCGTTTCGCTGATCACTGCCTGCGCCGGCTCCGACCAACCCCAGTTGAGCATCAGATTCACTAGCTCGCTGCGCGTGGTCGGCGTCAGGCCGTAGGTGGCGTTGAAGCTGTTGCTCATCCCCTCCAGCCCGAAGGTGGTGTAGATGCTGCGCCCGCTGTAGTCGGTGCCGGGCCACTCCAGCGACGGCTGGTCACGGTTGGCCACCGCCACGGCCCCCTCATAGAGATTGTGCGGACCATTATAACGCAGCAGCAGGGTGCTGCCCAGGTCGCCTTCATTGACGCCAGGGAGCGGCGCCGGGTCGGCGGAGCCATCGTGGAAGACATTGTCAATCTCGTCTACAAAGGGTTGGTTGCTTCGAGCCACTGGCTCAATCTGGCCGCGCACTTCGCCGCCGGGATTGGTTGTGGTATGCACGTTAACATAGAATTGGCCGTCGAGCATCTGCTGGACTTCCGTGACCGTCAGGCTCGGCGTGACGATGCCGCTGAAGGTCAGCGAATCGGTGACGAAGGTCGGCTGGGTAAATCCTGCCGTGGCATAGAGGTCCCGCACAATCGCCCCCGAGGGGTCTACATGGATGTGAGCCGCTGTCACAGTGATCGGGGTGGTCGTGGTCGGTACAACCGTCACCTCGTAGGCGAGCTGGTTCTGGTCAATGTCATAGCGAATAATGAAGCTGCCGGTCGTTCCCGTCGTCACTGGCGGCGCCTCCTCAGCGCCGGACAACTCGCCCGATGCTACCAGCTTGCGCGGGCGGGTCAAGTCTACGACCACATCCTGGAAGAGGGCAGGCGCAGAGCTAAGGGGTGTGATCAGCGCGTTGGGCGTCGTGTTCTGCGAGATGCTATCCTGTATCCAATTCGCGCCCAGCCGGCCGACATAGAGGGTGTTCGGGATTTCCGGGTCCGTTTCGTCAGCGCCGAGCACCGCGGCGAGGTCTTGGCCCATGGCAATGAGCGTGCCGCCGCCGTTGAGGTACTCCACCAGCCGATCCTGGTCCAGTTGGGTTAGGCCTGTGTGGACCGTAAAGGTGCCGTCGGGCTGGAAGTTGTCGCCGGTGAAGTAGATGATGGCCCGGTAGCCGGCCAGGGTGGCAGCATCGGGAATGGTAGCCGGCTGGCCGACATGGTCATCGGTGTTCCAGACGGCGTAGCTATAGCCCAGCTCGTCGAGTACGCTGGTGTAGTACCAGAGGTAATCGTAGGTCTGGACCAGGTCGCTGAAGTCGTTGTCAATGATCAGCACGTCGGCGAGCGGCGTCGCATGGGCGATGCGCGCCCAGATGGGCAGGTGGGCGTCGTAGGTCGCCCCATCGAGCACAAGGTAGCCCTGGTTGTCGCCAAAGCCGGCGCTCGTCGCCGGGTCGAGCGTCACCTCGATGGTGGCGGTCTCTCCTGGGTTCAGGGTGATGACCGTAGGCGAAATAATGAAGCCGGGCAGGGCGGTGGTCATGGTAAAGCCGTCGCCGGTATAGAGCGTCGAGAGGTTGTAGGTCTCGGCGGCAGCGGCGACGCTGATCACCTGGAAGCTCAAGGACTTGTGCGTACCGGTCGGGGAGAAGCCAAAGCTCAGGTTGGGCGGGTCGAGGATCACACCGGGGTCGGCTGCCTTGGTCAGGTCAAGCCGCCCGGCGCCCATATCCAGCGGCTGCGCCGGCGTCACCCCGTCGGCCAGATAGATGTCCAGATATTTGGCAGTAGACATCAGCGCCGACTTGATATAGGCGTTGGACCAGTCCGGGTGGATTTGGCGCAGGAGCGCGGCGGCGCCGGCCACATGGGGCGCGGCCATGCTGGTGCCGGATTGCTGCCCATATCCCAGATGGCGCGCTTCGCCTGTCGCGCCTGGGGTATAGCCTTGGGCCAGGATATTGACGCCAGGGGCGGCGATGTCCGGTTTGAGCACATTGCCCACGCCGGGGCCGCGGCTGCTGAAGTTGATGATCTGGTCGGGCGTGTTGCCGAGCTGGAAGGCGACGGTATTGATGGTCAGTTGCGCCGCCGGCCCGTGGGTCGTGGCCCAAGTCGCCATCGCTTCACCGTGGCTCTGGCCGATGAAGATCGAGCCGATGGTGATCTCGCCCTCGCCACAGTGGGTGGCGCAGGCCATATTGAGCACATCATCGCCGGCATTGTTGTAGATGATGGCAAAGGTAGCGCCGGCCTGCTGTGCGTTCCAGACTTTGTCTGAGAAGGAACAGGCGCCACGGCTGATGAGCGCAATGACGCCGGCAAAGGCGTTCGCCGGGAAGGGGTTGCAGCCGAGAACGTTGCCCGGGTCCACCGTATCGGCCCAGACAAAGGTGCCGGTGACGGCCTCGCTTGCCCCAATCGGGAGAGGCGGTCCAAAGGCCGCGGTGCCAAAGGGCAGCCCTTGCAGGTTGGGGTCAACCGGCTCCGGCGCGGTGACGTTGAGCCGGCCCGAAGCGAAGGTGCCGCTTGTGGTGCTGGCGGCGACGTTGATATAGTCTGCCGAGGGGTGGTCGCTGGTGCCCAGCCCTGGCCCCGCGTTGCCGGTGGACATGGCGACGAAGACGCCCGCCCTGCTGGTGTTGAGCAGCGCCCTGTCAATGGGGTCGAACTCACCGCCTTCGCTGAGCGGCCCGCTGCCCCAGGAGTTATTCACCACATCGGCGCCATCGCGTACCACGTCTTCCAGCGCCGCCAGCAACTCGGTGGTGTATGCACTTTCATTCTCGTTGACGCTGGCGTAGAAGACCCGATAGCTCATCACATAGGCGCGCGGCGCGACGCCGCTCATCTGGCCTACCGGATATCCTGCGTAGGTGACATTGGTGACGATATTGCCGGCGGCAATGGAGGCGGTATGCACGCCATGGGGGGTGCCATTGACGCCGGGCCAGGGGTTCTCGTCGCCCTCTGCCGGTGGGTCCCACGGGCGAAAATAGGCGCGCGAGACGATGATCTTGCCGTTGTTGTTGGCGGTCAGACCCAGCCCATTGGGGCCATAGCCGGGCGGGTAGCTATAGCCTGCGCCGCTGAACATGGGTGCATCCTTGTGGACGCCGCCGTCTACCGAGGCGACCTTGACGCCCGCGCCGGCGTTGGCCTGGCCGCCGATGGCCGGCAGGTTCCACAGGGCCGGCGCGTTGATGAGCTGGGTGCTGGTGTAGAGCTGGGTGACGTAGGGCACGTCGAGGTAGACGGCCTTGACGCCGGGCATCCGCTCGATCTGCGCCCGCGCCTGCTCTCGGTCCATCCCCGGCTCAATCGAGAGGCCGTTGAAGACCAATTGGTAGGCAGCCGCGACGCTGGCGCCTGCCTCGTTCAAATAACTGGCGACCTGCGCGCCGGGCATGGCCGCCTGGAGCGCGCTGACGAAGGCTGCCTGCTCTGCCTGGAGTTGCTCCTGATGGGCCTGGGCTGCCGCCGAGTTCACATCCAGGCTGCCGTCTGCCGCTGCCGCAGATGCATTGCCATACAAGGCTTCCACCACCGGCGGCGATTCCAGCTCGACAATCAGGCGCGGAGACTCTAGCGGAATGCGACGGTTCGCTCCTGGCGCATCGGTGCTCGACGGCTGCTCGATCTCGGCCTGCGCCAGCGGCGCAAAGAGCAGGCTCAAGATGCTGACCAGCAATGCGACTGACAACAAACGTTTGGAAACCATCAATTCCTCCTACTAGTGGTCGCTTCTACGACAGATACGATCCGCTCGATCAGGGGAAAGGTCGGCGTTGGCTACAAGAGCGGAGGACGGTAGTCTACGAGGCGCTATGGGATATGGTTCCCTGCCGGGCGCTGTTGCGCTAGAGCCTTGCCGGTAGTCAGGCGTGCCAGGGGCGGTTGGGGGCGAACTGCCTTTCGCCGGTCAAGGTCGAAAAGGCCACGTGGTGAAACGGGTGGTTTGTAAGACGCAGTATCAAGAGACGCAGTATCAAACGTAAGTATCTCCGGTGAGTCGCCAGAAGTCGAATGCTAAGGAGAGACTGCGCCGGCAGCGAGCGAGGAGCCGGTTGGGTCGTGACCTAGACGCTGTAGCCGGAACTATATCATTCTCGCGGCGGACATGCAACGCCCGTTTTTTCGCTCGACCGTGAACACTCGACGCCATGAAGCCGTGCGGTAAGGAGCGGGGTGCTTTGTAGGTGCGCTATTCTAGCGCACGCTCGTGCTGGCACGCAGGCGCGGCATCCTTACCGCGCCTGCGCGCTGCCGCCTGACGCCATGCACAGAAGCCGTGTTCACGATACTCGAGAGAATACGGCGCAAAGAGTGGTGGGGCGAATTGTATCCGAGGATGTATCTTGGAGGATGTATCTTGCGCCGTTCGCATGGCAGGGGGACCGGCAGGCGCGATGGAGACAAGAGGGCCGGGGGAACGCCTATATCTCTATATCTAGGGGAAATCCCGTCCGGCGCTGTTCAGCCGGTCACGGCCTGGGCAAATGCCTCCTCCAGCGAGAGGACGGCTCCCTCTGCCCAAGCCGCCTGCCAGGCCGGCTCGTCCAAGGCCGCGTGGGTCAGCGCCAGGGTGCGCTGATAATAGCTTGCCTCAAGGGGCGTGCGCGGCTGGCTGGTTGCCTGGCGGAGGCAGCCGGCCACAGCCAGCCAGCGGACTGCCTGCGCAGGCCGGCCGCGCTCGGCCTCCAGCGCAGCCAGAATCTCGAAGGCGATGATCGAGCCGCTCTTGAAGCCGAGCTGCCGGTAGATGCGCAAGCAGGCGCGCAGGCTCTGTTCCGCTGCCTCGAACTGCCCGGCCTTGAGATAGGCGTAGCCGAGATTTCGCAACGCCCAGCCGACGGTCGGGATATTGCCATAGCGGCGGCTGATGGTCTTGGCGTCGGCAAAGTGGGCAATGGCCCCGGCTGCATCCCCTTGCTCCAGCCGCGTCCACCCTAGCAGGTTTAGGACAATCCCCATCCCGCTGTCATATTTCAGCCGGCGGAAGATGGATGCTACCTCATCCAGCAGATGCCCGGCGCGGGCAAAATCGCCGTTTTCCAGCAGCAGGCTCGCCAACTGCCTAAGCACAATGGCGACATACCAGCCATCGCCGCTCGCCCGGTAGAGCGCCAGGCTCTCCGCCATCAGCGCCTCGGCCTGGGCGTTCGCGCCCAAGGTGGCGTGCAGGATGCCCAACTGGAAAAGGGTCCAGGCGACTTGGTCGCCGGCCTGATGGCTGCGCCAGAGGCGAAGGCTCTCCTTTAGGCAGCGCCGGCTCTCGTCATATTCCGAAAGGGCGTGGTATAGCTCGCCCAGCTTGCCCAATGCCCGCGCCCGCGCGGGTGAGCCGGCGTCGGCGCGGTTGCGCTCCAGGGCGAGCTGGAGCCATTCTCGGCCCTCTTTCCATACGCCCGCCAGATACCAGTAGCGCCCCAAGGCTCCTGCCAAGCGCAGCCCCAGCGCGGGGTCATTGGCATGGGTCAGGCTCCACTCGAAGGCGGCGCGAAAGTTGCCCTGCTCGCTCTCCAGTTGGCGCAGGCTGGCGAAGGACCTGCCGCCGTAGAGCTGCGGTTCGATGCGCTCGGCAAGCTCGGTGAAATATTCGGCATGGCGGCGGTTGATGGCCTGCTCCTCGCCGCGGGCGCGCGCCTGGTCATGAAGAAATTGGCGGAGTAGCTCATGGATGCCATAGCGGATCAGGCCGGCATCGGGCGGGCCGGCGGGCGCGGCCTCGCTCTCCGGCTCTGCCGGCAGATCGGTGGTGGTGCGGACCAGCGACTTGTCAATCAGCGCGGCCAGGTGGGGCAGCCGCGCGCCGGCTACCGCCGCGGCGGCCTCGCGGCGAAAGCCGTCTCGGAAGATCGCCAGCCGGGCGGCCACGGCCTGTTCTTCGGGCGGGAGCAGCCGCCACGAATGCTCGAAGACTGCGCGCAGGCTCCGGTGGCGGGCGGGCGCGCTGCGGTCGGCCAGGGTCAAGAAATCAGTCCCTTGCGCGATCTCGGCGGCGATCTCGTCTACGCTCAAGGCCCGCACCCAGGCGGCGGCCAGCTCAATGCCAAGCGGCATCCCGTCCAGCAGAGTGCAAATGCGGGCAATGGCGAGCCGGTTGGTAGGCGTCAGCGAAAAGCCGGGGTGAACCTGGCGCGCCCGTCGCAGAAAGAGGATAACGGCATCGCTCTCCTCGATGGCCCCCGCGGCCTGCTCTCCAGCGCCGGACGCTTCGCCCGCCGCGCCATCCCGCCGCGGCGTCACCAACCCCCCTAACTCCAGGATATGCTCTCCGGCCAGGCGCAGCCGCTCGCGCGAGGTAATCAACAGCCGCACCCCCAGAAGGCGCTGCACCATATACTCCACCAGGGCAACGGCCTCGTCATCGGGCGCGAGCAGATGCTCGAAATTGTCCAGCACCAACAGCAGCGACAACTCGCCGAGCAGCGAATCGAGTTGGGCGATGGGGCTGCCTTCGCCCGGCAGCTTGGCATTGAGCGCGCCTGCGATCACCGAGGGCAAATCCGCGGCCTGGGAGATGGAGACCAGCGAGACGAAGGCAGCCCCATCCCGAAAGTGGCCGGCCAATTCGTGGGCGGCATGGAGCGCGAGCCGGGTCTTGCCCATGCCGCCTGGCCCCATCACGGTGACTAAGCGGCAGCCCTTGCCGATCAACAGGCGGCGCAGAGACTGTAGCTCGGTCTGGCGCCCGATCAACTCCGTCGCCGGCGCGGGCAACCGCTGTGTGGCTGCTGCGGGCGATGCGCCTGTCGGCGGGGAGGGGGGTGTGCTTTCTTCCTCTTCGCCTCCAGTAGACAGGGCGCTGCGGGCCTGGCGGATGAAACGCTCCCGCTGGTCGGCGGGCACTTGGAGCACATCGGCCAGGCGCTCGGCCATCTCCAGCGAGGGGCGTCGCTTGCCGGTCTCAAAAAAGCGGATGGTCTGGACGGAGCAGGCGACCAGCTCGGCCAGCGACTCTTGGGTGAGGTCGTGCTGGGCGCGCAGCCGCTTGAGCCAGGCGCCGAAGACCGGCGGTTGGACGTTTGGGTTGGCGGTCATTCCCTGTAACGCTTTTTGTAACGGTTAGTTGCTGTTCACGCGTGGTCTACCATGTTGAAATGGGTGCAAGAGAACCAGCAGCCAATCTAGAACAGAGTGTGAACTGATGCGAACCACCGAGCACAAGAGACCACAATCTATATCACCATCAATATCACCAGCGATGCAGTTAAGACCGGCATCACGGCTGGTGTTACGATCAGCGTTGTTGGGCTGGCTCATCGCCGTGCTCACGCTGTTAGCCGGTTGTGAGCCTGTTCTGGCGGCCAATCCGGTCTCAGCATCTCCCCAGGCAGCAGAGTATCGTCTCTTGTTGCCAGGGATCGCCGGCGTTCGGCGGACAACACAGCCCCCGACTGGTAACCTACCGGAAGAGGTTGTGGGGACCTGGTTTTCCGGAGATAAGCTGCCTTATGACTTCTACGACCCAACGACCGGCAAGTGGGCCGACCCAACCGGGCTAGGGCAGATGATTATCTTCGCCGCAAACGGCGACTACACCTATACGGCCATCGCCCGTACCCAGTACGGCCAGTGCAGCGGCAACGTCTCGGTCTATCGCCAGGGGAAGGCGCGTCGCGAGGGAGCTAGCCTGATCCTGACGCCTGACTACGCCAAAACACGCACGGTGACCGCTTGCGGCACAACCGAAGAAAGCATCAGCGATGGCCCTTACACCCCCCAGCGGCTCGGCTACCGCGTCGAAGTTGACCAGTTCGGCCATATTCAGCTCATCCTCACCGATGATAGCCTAGCCGCCACATATTTCAAAGACGGCATGGTCTCGGAGCTAGTCGGCGCTTGGCGTCACGGTGCAGTGTCCTCTCACGACTTCTATGACCCGGCCACCCAAACCTTTGCGCCCGCAACCGGCGAGGGCATGTGGTTCCGCTTCTATGCCGATGGCGCCTACAGCGCAGGCGAGGTTGGCTATGCCGCCACACCGGACGGCTGTGCGCTGACAGGCTGGGTGATCCAACATGGCACGCTGAGCGTCAGCGGCGGCGCCTTGACCGTAACGCCGACCTCTGGGGTGGCGCGGGTGGAGAACGCCTGCACCCCCGGCGAAGCACAACAGGAGGAATGGGTAGACAGCGCCCGGACCTACACCTGGCTTTTGCGGGACCGAACGACCACGCCCAAACTGGTGCTCATCCCGCTGGAGCGATTCCAAGAGATTGAGTTCACGCGGGAATAGCCCGGCCCATTTTCTACGCCCAACGCGCACCAGAGGATACGCTGCCATGCAAAGGCTCACGGACCATCAAGCGATCAGCTTGGTTCAAGATCAGGGAGAGGGCGATACCGTCCGCATCGGCGGCGTCTCGGTGACGCTCAAGGTCACGGGCCGGGAGACAGGCGGG
>DATLZJ010000826.1:0-5672 GCA_035574055.1 Caldilineaceae bacterium | reverse complement strand
TTAGAGGCCGAGCAGACGCCACAAACGGTCGAGGGAGAGTTGCCGGAGGCCACGCCCACCCCCATCCCCACCGAGACGCCGCCCTCGACGCCCATCACCGACACGCCCGAAGGCGAGGGAGCAACGCCGTTGCTGCCGGTGCTGGATAAGAACGCCAAACTGAACCTCCAGATCCAAGAGGCCGATTGGCTCATCTTTGCCATGTTGAATGTAGACACGGCCCGCCATCCCAACAGCGATGTGCTCAAGCGCTTTCTGCGCCAGCGCGGCAATCAACTCGCCAGCAAGCACATTGCGGTCTTGGCGCTCCATGCGCCCTACTTCCTGGATGCCACCGAGATCAGCAAGCTCAACGGCTACTACGGCGTCTACAGCCGGACGCAGCCCTTTCTAGAGAGCGCCGTCCGCGGTCTCTTCCGCGCATTTACCCCCACGGGCGCGCCGCCGGTCTCGGTGCCGGGCACACGTTTTGGCAGCCTGGCCGAACGGCTCGCGCCAGACCCTGCGCGGCCGATTGACTTGCAGCTACTCTCGGCAGCGGGGGAGGCGCTGGCCGGAGAAGAGGGTATGGCGCAGCCGGTGGTGGCAGTGGGCCAGGGGATACGGGTGGCGGCTGGGCCGGTGATGGACCGCAACGGCGCCTTGGTTCGCAACGGGACGCCGGTAGAACTGACCCTGGCCTATCCTGATAACCCCGACGCCACCGAGGTGCTGGTAGTCCCTACCCAAAACGGCATCGCCATGCGCGATGTCGTCCTCAGCCAAGGCGGGATGGTGCGGGTCAGCGCACGCGCCGGAGATGCGCTCTCGACGGAGGAGCTACTCTTGAGTGTACAGGCGCCGCCGGCCGTGGTCGAGAATACGGCTGCCCTCTCGCCGGCTCTGAGCGTCACCAGCACCCAGATCACAACCGCCGAGACCGTGGCCCCGCCCGGCGCCATGGGCGCAAGCCCTGTGACCGGACTGAATGGCCGGCGCATCAACCTGGTATCGCTGGCTGTGGCGTTGCTGACCATGATCGCCACCTCATCCCTGCTGCTGATCGTCCAGGTGCGCGTGCTGCCCCGGCAGACGTTGGTCCACAGCCTGTTATGGGCGATCAACTGCGGGCTAGGCGGCTACATCCTCTATGGATTGGGGCTGGTGCCCGGCGGTAGCTGGCTGGAGGGCAGCCTCCAGGTCTGGGGCGCCGGCCTAGTCGTCTTTATCGCCATGCTGCTGCCGCTGGTCTGGCTACAGTTGCGAATGGATTAGCGCGCCGGCTGTGGCTGCGGGAGGCGGCGGCGCAGCACCGGCTCAATCGCAGCCCATGCCCGTTCCTGGAAGCGCCGGCTGATATTGAGTGTGGCCGCCCAATTGGGTTCATAGCCGCCCTCGACAAAGGCAGAAGCCTCAGGCAGATAGAGAAACCAGCCGTTGGCATAACTGACCAACATCGGCGCTCGATAGCCCATGTGGCGCAAGCGCATCCGGACATTGACAGCCGTCTCACTGAAGACCTCGCCCGGCTGGCCGACCAGCACGACCTCCCCAAGACCGAGCAGCATCAGCTCGGTCCAGATATGTTGATCGTCCATCGCCGCAATAATATCACCGGCAATGGGCGCGGGTGGACGCACCGGATGTTCTCCCGGCTCGGCAGCCGCATTGATCACCACCTGCTCCGACCAAAAGGGCAGGTCTGGGATGCCCGTTGGAATCGTGCGCGCCACATAGGCGACCTCGCCGGCGTAGGCTTCGCCTAGCTCGGCGACCTCCGCAAAGGTCCCGCCGCCCCGGTCGCCGATATTCCACTCATTGGGGCGGTCGGGCTGGCCGTAGTAGGTGCTGACCTTGCCAATCGCCCGCACCGGCTCACCGCGCCGCAGCCGTCGCCGGACGCCTTCCACCAAGGGGTTGATGTCGCCCGCGCCGCCCTGGAAGAAGAGGCAGGTGATGCCAGGCCCTAGTTCTTGCTCTAGCTTTGCCATGGCGTAGCCCGGCCAGTCGCCGCTGATTTGAAGGTTATCGTAGCCCAAGACAACGGCATGGCAGCCAAAGACCGATACCAGCCCTAACAGCTTTCCCTGCTCGTCATCAACGCGCACGACCATCAGCCCAGGGTCTACCGGCTTATCGAGCCAACGGCGGTTGATGGAGTGACCATATAGAAAAGAGTAGCCGGCGCCGATCCGCGCCGGGCGCCGCTGGGCATGGGCCTGCACCACTGCGTTTGCGACGATCTCGGCCAACGGGCGATCCCAGTTCTGGACATGCCGGTCGTGAGGACCGGCATGGGTGTGGGTTGTCGCAATGAAGATATGCTCCCGCGGAATGGATGTCTGCTGCTGGACAGATGCGCGGATCTCCGCCACTGTCTCCGCAAAGAGATAACACAGATCGCAGGAGACAATCGCCCAGACGCCGGCGGCGTCTTCGACGACCAAGGCCCGTGCGTACAATGGGTCATGAACAGCGGTCGCGCCCTGCTCGCGCCCACCATAGCCAACCAGCTTGCAGCCCAATTTCGGTGTGATATCTGCGCGACCAAAGCCGGCGCGCAAGATGCCTGCCATCGTCTACCCTTTCATGCCTGATAGGACAACGCCTTGGATAAAGTACCTTTGGAGCAGCACAAAGACCAATACGACCGGCAAGGTCGCCACAGTCGAGACGGCCATAATGTAGGTCCAGTAAGGGGCGCGCATCGGTTGTTGGAAGACGGTCATGCCCACCGGCAGCGTAAAGAGATGCCCCTTGGTGACCACAATCAGCGGCCAAAGGAAGTTGTTCCAGCTTCCTAAAAACGTGATGATCGCTAATGAGGCGAGAGGCGGCTTGAGCAATGGCAGCACCACCCGCCAGAAGATGGTGATTTCCCCGGCGCCGTCAATCCGAGCAGCGTCTAATAGCTCATCCGGTAGGGTGAGGCAGAACTGGCGCATTAGGAACACGCCAAACGCGCTCAGCGCGCCGGGAATGATCAACCCCGCATAGTTGTTGGTCCACCCCAGCGAATAGACCACCAGATAAAGGGGGATAAGCAGTACCTGGAAGGGGATCATCATCGTGCTGAGCACGAAGAGAAAGGCAAGGTTCTGGCCTGGGAAGGAGAATTTGGCGAACCCATAGCCTGCCAGCGCACTAAAGAAGAGTGTGCTCAATACAACCGCTAAGGCCACCACAACGCTGTTATAGAAATAGCGCCCAAAGGGCGCCACAGCAAAGGCTTCCGTGTAATTTTCCGGATGGAACTCATGCGGAATCCAGTGGATGGGCAACGCGAAGACCTCTGCCTCCGCCTTTACGCTGGTTGTAACCATGTAATAGACGGGCACACAGAAGATCAACAGGCCCACCATGGCGACCAGATAGATCAGCAATTGACCGAGCAGCCGGCGCAGATAGAAGCCGGCGGAGTGAACAGTACGAGTGGAAGTCATAGGCATCGTGGGAATACGCTCAATGGCGTTGAGCGGCTAGGTATACCGGGTCTCTTCGGCGCGCATATACCGGATCTGAATCAAGGTGACAATGATGATGAAGATAAACATGATGACTGACATGGCCGCGGCTACACCCATGCGGAAGTAGTTGAAGCCATAGTTGTAGACCAGGAGTGCGATGGTGGTAGTGACATTGCTGGGACCTCCCTTTGTCATGATGAACTGCAACGAAAAAGCCTGCAATGCACCGATGGTCGAGATCACGACGACAAAGAGGGTGGTCGGGCGCAGCAATGGCAGCGTGATGTTCCAAAAGGCCTGCCAACGTCCGGCGCCATCAATGAGGGCGGCTTCATAGAAGTCTTTGGGAATACCGACTAATCCGGCGATCCAGACGATCATGAAGAATGGAACACCCGCCCAGTTGTCTACCATGATCAGCGCCAGCGGCGTCAGCGTAGCATGGGAGAGCCAAAAAATCTCAGGCTTCCCTACCAGCGGGCCAACGAGGGCCGTTGCTAGACCATTGGCATTGAACAGCAGTTTCCAAACCAGCGACAGCACCACGGCAGAGAGCAGGGTCGGGGTGAAATAGAGGACCTTAAACACTTCGCGGCCCTTGAAGGGCTGTATAAAAAGTAGGGCCAGCGCCAGGGAAATAATCCACTTGGGAACGGTGGTACCCAAGACAAACATCCCCGTCACCTGAAGTCCATTGAGGAACTCCTTGTTGGTCATCAGCCCGATGTAGTTCTTGAAGCCGACAAAAATAGGCGCCTTCAGCAAGGTATAGTCGGTCAAGCTGAGATATAGCCCACTGATCATGGGATAGAGGCTGAAGACGGCAAAGAAGAGCATGGCCGGCACCACAAAAAGGATGCCATAGATACTGCGCCGGAAGAACAGATGGCGTCGCCATGTGGCCCACCATCCCTTCGCATCGGCGGATCGAGCATAGCGGGCGCGCTCAACGGAGAGTTGCTGTTCTGCCATAGGTCTGCTCCTATCATGAGCGGGATGAGGGGAAAGGTCACCTCATCCCGCTCATCTCAGTCCAAGCCTACTGTTGCCCAGAATCGGCCATAATTTGGTCAATCTCTTCCTGGGCGATAGCGAGGGATTCCGGCACCGACATCCCCTCGACGATACAGCGGTCGCGGGCACGCGCCAGCGCATCCGCCACTTCATAGAAGCGCGGGATGCGTGGCGAATACATGCTGGTCTCCATCATGCTCAGGAAGAGGTCCATATACGGGATGTCCTGGAACTCCTGGGATTCCTGCAGCACCTTTTGGGGCTGCAACAGACCTGTATTGACCATATAGTCAATCGGGTGCGAGTCCAGATACCAAGCCAGCTTCCAGGCGGCTGCCTGTACCTCCGGCGCAGAGCGAGCATTCACCATGTGGAAGTAGGCATAGGTATCGAAGTGGTTTCGATTGACGGCGTTCTCCCAGATGGGCACCGGTTTCACGGTGTAATCAATGCCGGCTTCCTCAACCGAAGGTCTGCCCCACGAGCCGATGCCACACTTGATCGCCACGCGTCCGGCCAGAAAATCTTCGGTCTGGCCTGTCCAATAGGCAGGGCCGCCGAGTTGCCACTCGTTGACCCAGTCCACCCAATACTGCATGACCTTCTCATTTTCCGGCGTAGCCGGCTCCAGCTCGGAACCGCCCAGTTGGCGCACCATGGCCCCATACTGAAGGAACATCCAGACGGCGTTGCCCCAGTCAAAGTCAAAGCCCTGCTGGAGGAGCTTGCCGTCGGCATCGCGCTTCGTCAGTTTGGTGGCGACATCTACCATCTCTTCCCAGGTTTCGGGAAAGTCGGCGTCGGCGTCCAAACCGGCCTCTTCAAACAGCGTTTTGTTTACATAACAGCCGTAGATGCTGACCTCATTGGGAATGCCGTAGAGCTGGCCCTCAAAGATGGCGCCCTGCAGGGTGTTCTCTGGCGCGACATAGAGGTCCATCAACTCTTGCTGTGAGCCAAAGCCCAACGCCTCTGCATTGAGCGGCGCAATCGCGCCCTCGGCATAGAAGGTGCCGATGTCGCCGTTCCACTGGGCGAAGAGGTCAGGCCCTGTCCCTGCGGCCAGCGCGGTGCGCAGCTTGGCATCAAAATCACTGGGAATGACCTCGTACTCGACCACAATGTTCGGGTTCTGCTCCATAAACTCGGCAATATACTTCTGGTCTAGCGCAACCCGCGGCTCGAAGTTGTGCGCCCAGTAGACGACAGTGA
>DATLZJ010000825.1:0-6426 GCA_035574055.1 Caldilineaceae bacterium | reverse complement strand
CACGGGCTGTGCGGGG
Organism: Caldilineaceae bacterium; assembly: GCA_035574055.1. GTDB lineage: Bacteria > Chloroflexota > Anaerolineae > Caldilineales > Caldilineaceae > QEUY01. The sequence continues at coordinate 6,410 of DATLZJ010000825.1, read as the reverse complement.
TTTGTGGGTGGAACTGCGTGGTGTGAGGTCTGTTTAGCGTTGGCCGCGCAGCCGGGGGTCCAACACATCGCGCAGCCAGTCGCCCAACAGGTTCATGGCAAGGCCGGCAAAGGCGATGGCCAGGCCGGGGTAGACAGCCATCCAGGGATAGATGGTCAGATATTGGCGACCGGCGTTGAGCATATTGCCCCAGCTCGGCACGCTGGGCGGCACGCTCAAGCCGAGAAAGCCAAGTCCTGCTTCATAGAAGATCATGGCCGACATCTCGAAGGTGGCGATGGTGATGATCGGGCCGATCAGGTTGGGCAGCAGGTGGCGAAAGAGGATGCGCGGCCGGGCTGCGCCCATGCCCTCGGCGGCCTCGACAAAGAGCGAGCGGCGCAGCCGCAGCGTCTCCCCGCGGGTGATGCGGACAAAGATGGGGATATCGGTCAGCCCGAAGATCAGAATGACATTGAGAAGGCTGCGCCCCAAGATGGCGGCGATGAAGACGACAAAGACCAGGTAGGGCAGCGCCAGGATCAGGTTGACTAGGGTCATCACCACATGATCCACCCAGCCGCCGAGATAGCCGGCGACCAGGCCGATCAGCAGCCCTAGCCCGCCGGCGATCAGCACGCCAAAAAAGCCCACTGTCAGCGAGACTCGCGCCCCGTAGATCACCCGGCTCAACACATCGCGGCCCAGATTATCGGTGCCCAACGGATGCTCCCAGACCCCCTCTGCCGTCCAGGCCGGGGGCAGCTTGGCGTTGCGCAGGTTTTGCGCCAATGGATCGTGGGGGGCCAGCCAGGGGGCAAAGACGGCGGCAATGACCAGCAGCAGAAAAAGCAACAAGCCCAGCGCGCCCGCCCGGTCACGGCCCAGGAGACGACGGACCAGCCCTGGCCGTGGGCGGGCGTGGGGCAGCTCCGGCGTTACCTCAACCGGACGTTCGACTGGAAATGTACTGCTCCGGGCCATGAGGACTCCATGAGAATCGTTTGCAGCTCTGCCAGCCACCAGCCCTCGGCCACCCGCCATCAGCCGCGATAGCGGATCCTGGGGTCGGCGAAGGCGTAGGCGATGTCGCTCGCCAGGTGGAGCAGGATCACCACCACGCTGGTAAAGAAGGCGAGAGCCTGGACCAGGGCAAAGTCGCGATTGCCCACCGCCTCGGCCAAGAGATTGCCCAGCCCCGGCCAGGAAAAGATCGTCTCGATATAGATCGAGCCGCTGAGTAGATAGCCGAACTGGACGCCCAGAATGCTGATCAGCGGAATGGCGACATTACGCAGGATATGGCGGGTGTAGACCTGGCGCTGGGGCAGCCCTTTGCTAAACGCGGTGCGGATATAGTCCTCGTTGCGCACCTCCAGCACGGCCGAGCGGGTGAAGCGCACCAACTGGCCCATGGTGAAGATGCTCAGGGCAAAGGCGGGCAGGATGATGGTGCTGGTGGGCAGCCGGATGCCGCAGCAAGGCGCCCAGGTTTCCCGGCCAAAGGAGGGGAGCACGCGCAGATTTACGGCAAAGATGATGATCAGCATGAGGGCCAGCCAGAAGCTGGGCAGGGTCTGGCCCAGCAGACCGATGCCGCGGCTGAGCAAGTCCCAGAAGGTGCCGGGGCGGGAACCGGCCAGCAGGCCCAGCGGCACGCCCAGCAGCACCGCCAGGAGCAGCGCCGCCGTCGCCAGCTCCACCGTCGCGGGCAGCCGTTGCAGGATCAGGTCAATCGCCGGTTGTTTGTAGCGCAGCGAGTTGCCGAAGTCGCCGGTCAGCGCACTGGTCATGAACTCAAAAAACTGGACGGGCAGGGGCTGGTCCAACCCCAGTGCAGCGCGCGCCGCCGCCCGTTGCTCCGGCGTGGCCTCGCGCGGGACCAAGAGCGAGGCCGGGTCCCCGGTCAGCCGCATCATCAGAAAGACCAGCACCAATACACCCACCAGCAAGACAATGGATTGGCCGAGCCGTGAAAGCAGATAGCGAGACATAAGCGAGAGATAGATGGAATCAACCGCATCCTTGCCGAAACGCGTTCATTTCTAGGACGCTAAGAAAAGCGACGGCATGGCAGTGCGTAGGTGCGGCATCCCCGCCGCACGTGTGGATTGTCTCAGGTTGTGCGGTCAGGATGCCGCGCCTACGATAGCTAGGCTGCCACCCTACAAGGGGCGCCGCTGATTTTGCGAAGCTCCTGTCGGGCCAAGGCTACTCACTCACGTCAATATCGAACAGGTAATATTGCTCCGCGCTGCGGGGCTTGTAGTTCTCAACGCGGCTGCGGATCGCCTCGAAGGTTACCGGCTCATAGAGGTAGATGAAGGGCGGGTTCTCCTGCATATAGCGTTGTAGCTCGATATATAGCTCGGCGCGGGCCTCTTCGTCCACCGTGACGCTGATCTCGTTGAGCAGGTCAATAATGACCGGGTCTGACCATGAGGAATAGCTGGCGCCTTCGCCCAGGAGCGCGCCGTTGAGCCGGACCAGCGACTCGCCGAGGGTGGACGACCAGCTATCCCCGAAGAGGGGCGGAAGCTGCTTGTTGGCCTCCAGGTCCCAAAAGGCGCCCGACTCCATAATCTCCAGGTTGACCTGGATGCCGATCTCGCCCAGATAGCCCTGGACGGCCTCACAGACCTGCTCGAAGTTGGTGTAGGCGCCCGCGGGGCAGGCCATGTCTATGCTGAAGCCGTCGGGGTAGCCGGCCTCTGCGAGGAGCTGCTTGGCCTTTTCCGGGTCATAGCCATAGGGTTGAATCTCCGGGTCATAGCCGAAGCTGCTGGAGGAGACCAGACCGGTCGCCGGGCGGCCATAGCCGTTGAAGAGCGCATCCAGGATGGCTTGCACGTCCACCGCATAGTTCATGGCGAGCCGCACCTTGGGGTCTTCGGTGGGCTGGCCGACGCCGGTCGTCATGTTGTTGAAGGCGATGTAGTAGACCCGGTCTACCGGATAGTTGATGACCTCGATACCCTCCTGGCTGCGCAGGCTTTCCGCCTCCTCGGCGCTCAACCGGGTCACAATATCCACCTCGCCGGTCTGGATGGCGGCGACGCGGGTGGAGGATTCGGGGATCGGGCGGAAGATCAGCCGGTCAATGAGCGGGTAGCCGTCGCGCCAATAGTTCTCGTTCTTCTCCATCACAATCCGGTCGCCCTCGACCAACTCCACCAGCTTGAAGGGGCCGGTGCCCACCGGCTTGCGCAGGAATTCCTCCTCGCCTACCTCGCTGATATAGCCCGGCGGCGTCATCGCCCAGCTTTGGGCCATTTGGCGCAGGAAGAGCGGTTTCGGCCCATCGGTAGTCACTTGCACGGTCATGTCGTCAATGACCGTCACCGAGGTGGCCTGCTCCCAGTCGGTGAAGTACTCATTTTCCGGGTTCTTGCCTCGCTCCCAGGAAGAGACCACTGCTTCAGCCGTGAACGGCTCACCGTTGTGGAAGGTGACGCCTTCCCGCAGCGTAAAGGTATAGGTCGTGCCGTCTTCGGAGACGGTCCACTCGGTCGCCAGGGCAGGCTCCAGCTCTCCCTCGTCGTTGATCCAGAGCAGCGAGTCATAGAGCTGCCAGGAAGCGTTGGAAGCGTTGCGCTCTGCGGCCTTGGGCATATCGAGCGAGTTGGGAATGGTGGTCAGTGCGACGGTCAGCACCTTTTCGCCCTGGGCGGCGGGCGCCGCTGCCTGTTGCGCCTCCGGCTGGCCTTGGGCGGCGCTCTCGGCAGGGGCTGCCGGGCCAGTGCTTGCAGCCGGCGCACAGGCGCTGACCAGCAGCGCTGTCAATAGAAACAGGCTGAGCCAACGAACAAGGGGCGAGCGTCTGGCGTTCATGGTTCCTCCGTTATGCTCCGGGCAATATGGGCAGTTTCGGCATGGTTCAACCGGCCCTGACCCGCAGAGCCGGCGGTGAGGATGCTGCTTTCGTTGTGAACGCCGTACACGTTAACAAAGCACGGAAGAGATGTCAACCTCTGTTTCAACGTCCTCAACCCTGTGGAGGTTCAACGCTATCGAGGGCATGGCGTACCTCGAAGCGATCCGTAACGTATTCTCATAGCCGAGAATTCCCCTAGAGTTCCTCAAGGGCGAGGAGCATTGCGCAAGCTCGTCACACGACCGCCACGCCATCAAACACAAAGGAGCTGTCTTCGATGAATTCTGTCCGCCTCCTTGCTTGGGTCTATTGTCTGCTCTTTCTCTTCGTCGTGGCTTTGGGGCATCTGCCGGGCCTCACCGACGACCAGGGCCAACTCTTCGGCCTCTTTCAGATCGATCTGGTTGACGATATCCTCCACCTGGGTTCCGGCATCTGGGCCGGCATCGCCGCCTGGCGCTCGACGCGCGCCTCGGTCTTTTATTTCAGAGCCTTTGGCGCGCTCTACAGCCTGGACGCGGTTTTTGGCCTGCTCTTCGGCCAGGGCATCCTGGATGGGGGCATCTTCCTCTATGGAGTCACGCCGGTAGACATAAGCACGCGTGTCTTTGCCAACCTGCCCCATGTGGTGATCGGCGGCCTTGCCCTATTGATTGGGTTTGTGCTCAGCCGGCGGTCGCCAGAGCGCCAATATGCGTCGCCGTGAGCCGCGCTACCTGCCCAAGCCCGTCCGGCGCACGCGGCGGCAGCGCGTGGCGCGGTGGCTTGGCTTTTTCGTGCTTGCCATTGTCTTGGCGCTGGTCATCCCTGCGCTCTGGATCGGCCTGGTCTGCGCGCCGTGGGGTGGGGGTGAAGGCGAGATTGTTGTTGCGCCGGCCCAGCCGGCTTCCCCCCTGCTCCCGGCTGCCGCGCCTGCCGGCCTGGCCGGTCTCATCCGCCCTGAAGACCAGACTTATCTGACCCTGCCCGAATGGTATATTGTCTACAGCGCCGACGAGTACGCTGCCTTTATCGCCAACAACCGCCCTAGCGGCTTCCCCTATCTCCAGTCCGTCGGCCAATACTGGACGAGCTATTGGGGCGTCTGCACCATCACCAGCCGGCGTTATCCCTTCAACACGGCCTATCACTCCACCCTCTACGTTATCGGCCTGAGCTTCACGGTGGAGAACATCCTGAAGGGTCTCTATGAAAGCACCGTGGGCCGGCTGGTCGAGTGGCTCAGTACGCCGGAGTTGAGCGAAGAAGACGCCTTGGCGCGCGCGGTCGCCAAGGAGTACGGCGATTTCATCCACACCATCCCCTGGTATGAATTCCCCTTTGATGAAAAATTGGACGAGCTATGGAGCCTCGCTGATTCTCCTGGCCCCAACCCTATCCGCCGGTGGGAGCGCCGGCTGGTGTTGAGCCTGGAGTATGGCGGCAAGGCATTCTATGGCCGGCTGATCAAACGGGCGACCGCCGCCGCCTATGCGCCCGAAGAACTGCATATCGCCGCGGTGGTCGAGGGGCTGACGGACGCGGTGCTGGCCCAATATCCTGAGGTCGAGCCGATCGCCACCTTAGATGACGGGCGGCGCGTGGTGACGCTCCCCCGCTATGAGGCGTTCACGCAGCTTGTACCCCGCCTGGTCGAGCAGGGGGTGCGCTTTGTCGAGATCGCGGGCAATGACGAGATCATGCTGACCGCGCTGGCCCCGCGCGCCTGGGAGTACGAGCTGGAGCAGGGGCAATATCTCTTTGCCCATGACATCCTCACCGACCCGGCGACCAAGCGCATCATGGTGGCTGTGCCCATTCCGGCGCTGCACACGGTGCTGTCCGAGCTGGCCGCGCAGGGGGTCCGGTTAGAGCATATCTACGATTACTGATATTCTGACCCCAATGTTGGCTCGCCGGCTGGGGGCTAAGGTTCGGTAGGGGCAGGTCTTGTGCTTGCTCCTCTTCATCGGATGGACCAATCTTCTCCGTACAACACCATTCTCAGCTTGTGGGCGATCCGTTGGGATGCGAGATTCTCCCAGGATGTGCTGTACAGGGGGAGAATGCCCCGCCGGCGCACCTCCGCCGCCCACGTTGCCACCGCAGCCGTGGCATACCCTTTGCCGCGATGGGCCGGCAGCGTCTCGACGCCGGCCTCGGCCGCCCGGTTGGGGAGGCGCGAGCAGAAGCAGATGGCGACGGCGCGCCCTTGCTCAATGGCTGCCGCAACCGGCCCGGCATCCTGCGCTTGGAGCAGGGAGCGCGCCCAGGGAAAGCTCGATTGCAGCAGGTTTGCATTCTCTTCAGAGATAAGCACGGCAGACGGAGAGGGCGGGCTGTCCTCGGCGATCCAATAGGCCGGCCCGCGGTATTCGCCTGCAACCGGGGCATGGTCCTGGAGAATGGCTCTGATCGCAGCATAGGCGCGAGGCGGGCTTGCCAGGTCAGCCGTGACCGGCTCCGCGCGGCAGAGACGGTCGAGTGCATCCATCGTCGCGGCGGGCAGGTCATGGCGGAAGCGCCACAGATTGCCGGCGCGCGTCCGCCCCATGTAGAAGCGCGGGGCCGGCGGCTT
>DATLZJ010000824.1:0-9422 GCA_035574055.1 Caldilineaceae bacterium | reverse complement strand
ATATAATAGGTCTCGGCCATGGCGGCGATCTTCTTGGCTTCCCACAGCCCGCCGCAATGGCACAGGTCCGGCTGAATGATGTGGCAGGCTTGCTTTTCAAACACCTCACGGAAGCCAAAGCGGGTTACCAACCGTTCGCCGGTGGCAATCGGAACAGGGCTGGCTTTGCGCACCTCGGCCAGCGCATCAATATTCTCCGGCGGCACCGGCTCTTCCACAAAGAAGGGCCGGAACGGGGCCAGCACCCGGCAGAACTCAATGGCATTGGCCGGAAAGTGACGCCCGTGGCAGTCTACCATAATGTCCACCCCATCGCCCACAGCCGCGCGCAGCGCGGCCATCATGCGCTCGGCGTAGGTATAGGCGGCGATGGGGTTGAGGCTCTCGGTAGGCGGCGTGATCAGCACCTTGACCGCGTTGTAGCCCCGGCTGATCACCTCCAAGGCCCGGTCCACAAAAACCTGCGGGTCGGCGCTGTACTGAGATTCGTAGACGGCGCGCATGTCGCCCCCACCCAGGTGGGTATACATCCGCACCCGGTCGCGCACCTTGCCGCCCAATAGCTTGTAGACCGGCTGGCCCAAGACCTTGCCGCGAATGTCCCACAACGCCTGCTCGATGCCGGAAATAGCCGACATACCGATGACGCCCAGCCGCCAAAAGGACTGGCGGTACATCTTTTGGTAAAGGAACTCGATGTTTTCCGGGTCCTCGCCGATGAGCATGGGGGCGAAGTCCTCCACCGCGCCGACGACGGCGCGCGTCTTCCACTCCAGCGAGGCTTCGCCCCAGCCATAGAGGCCAGGCTGGTCGGTCTCGACCTTGACGAAGACCCAGTTGCGCATCTCGGCGTTGACGACCAGGGTCTTGAGGGCAGTGATCTTCATGGTGTCTGCCTTGTAATCAGTTACTTAGGGGAGCAATTCAAGATAATCACATGCGCCCCCCTGCTCACGGATACCTATTGTTCCCGGGGCGACCAGACCAGCCGCGCCTCTTGGAGCGTGGTTGCAATGCTTTCCTCGCCGGCCGTCGCCTCCAGCGGGATGGGCGCGGCCCCTGCCTGGCGCTGGACCACCAGCCGGTATTGGTCCGGTGTGATCTGGGGCGGCAGCTGGTAACTAAAGGTCACGGTATGGCTGCTGCCGGTCTCAACCGAGAAGTAACCGGCAAAAACCTGGGTGCCGCGCTCGCCAAGCTGGACAGTCACCGAGTCCGGCTCTACCCCCTCGATGCTCACCAGCTCGCTGCCCAGCGGCGTGTAGAGGCGCACATAGTCGAAATAGCACCGCTCGATCATGTCGGTGTAGACCAGACCATAGTTGGAGCTAGGGTCGCAGACATGGCCCTCGACCTTCAGCGGGTGGCGGTAAGTGACGGCCAGCGTCGCCAGGGCCGGCGCATCGGGACCGTCCGGCCAAGTTACCTGATAGCGCATGGAACGCTCCAGCACCGCATCCACTTTATTGTAGCCCATGTTGCTGTCCACCAGCGCCACATAATCTGCGCCCGGTTCCGGCTTCAGCGCCCCATCCCAGCCCAGTTCCGCCAGCGCCTTGGCCGCGGCTTGATCCACCATCCAGACTTGGACAGAGCGTTCAGCCAAGGCCGTGTTGACGGCATGGGCCAGGGCCAGGGGATTGAAGCGGCCCGACTCCAGCCGCGCCAGCGCCGCTTGGGCCAGGATGGGCATAAAGTCCTTGCGCTGCCGCCACCATTCTGCGCCATCGGTCTGGATCGTGGCGTCGGTTGTCGGCGGCTGGTCCCAAAAACGCTGTAGCTGCTCGATGAGATTTTCATCCGTAATGGGCGCCTCTGCGCCTTCGACCTCCAGCGGTTCCAGCGCGCCGACCAGGAGCTGCACAGTGCGCAGGTCTACGCTGACGACGCCATCCACCGGAATGCCTGCATCCTGGGCATAGAGCGAGCGCGCCAGCGCTGCGGTCGTGGGAAAGTCAGGCGACCAGTTGACATCGCGCAAATAGACCAGCTCGATGCCCATATATCGCTGTTGCGGAAGGGGCGCGCGCGGGTGGTCCACGTCATGACGCGCCACACTGTAGGAGTCGGCGAACTCGATCTGCTCAAAACGCCCCTTGTTCACTACCAGCCGGCCCACACCGCTGATGAAGCCGCCGCTGCCGCGCAGCTCTTGATTGTTCTGGATCAACAGCAGATAGGTCTGCGCGCCGTACAGACCCAATAGTCTGGGCAGCACCGGGGCCAGGCCTAACCCATCGGCCAGGAGGGCAACCGCCTCTTGGGCCTGGCTGACCGGCTCGACGAGCGGGCCGATGAGCCGGTCGGCGGGAATTGCCTCCAACGCCGCTTGGGCGGCGGCAGCGCGCTCTGCCAGATAGAGGAAGTGGTCGGGATGGGTCGCCATGGCCGCCAGCGCCACCTCAGGCATCGGCGCATCGGGGCGCTGCTGTGCTTCGGGCGCAGCCAGCCGCACTGTATCATTGGCGATGGCGACCATCTCCCGGCCCGCCAGCAGCAGGTCGGGCGTTGCCGCGAGGGTCGCGCCGATGCCGGGGAGCAGCCTTGTAGCGCGCAAGGCCGGCGCGAAGAAACGCATCTCCTGTTCCATGGCGGCTACAGACCGGTAGATCTCGGCCATGCTCTCTTGGGCCTGGATCAGGTCTTCGCTGCCCAAGTCGCCGTCGCGGCGCAGCGCCAGCAGCCCCATCCCCTCGTTATACGCGGCGAGACCAAAGAGGGCAGCACGCACAACTTTATAGGCCAGCACCACCAGCACGACCGCTACGATCACCCGAGCCAGGAAAAGCCACTGGCGGCGCGCCGGCGAGCGATCCGAGGGCCGTTCGATGGCGCTACGGTTGGAGAGCGGATTCGTCAGTTTCATGGTTCTGTCGCTTGGTCCTGTGGAAGCGGGGTAAGTCGCCAGAAACGTCCTTGCGGCGTCCACCTGTCCGCCAGCTCCGGCAGCGGCTCGGTCGTGTAGATCGGGCGGAGGGCGCGGTTGGCGGCAAGTAGCTCATCAAAGGGCCGGCCAACACCGGGCAGGCCCGGATAGAGGTCTCCCAGCAGGCGATGATACCATTCAAACTGATAGAGCGAGACATTGACCAGAACAAGCTCCGGGACCTGAGCGGCCAGCGTCTTGCTGCCCCAGACGCCATACCAGAGCGCAAAGGTCTCGGCGTCGCCATTGCTGATGACCAGGCTGCGTGGCTCAAAGGTGGCGGCGGCGGCGGATAAGAACGTCTCGGCCTCGCCATCGTGATGCAGTGAAATGGACGGCAGCCGCCAGACCGCCAAGCCGCCGATGGCCGCCAGGATCAGCAGCGCAACCAGGGAGACGCCCCATCCGCCTACCCCTCGACCGGCCCACGATAACGCGCGCGCTTGGAGCCAGTCTACACCAATTGCCAGCCCATTGGCGAACCAGAGCGCCGCCAGCCAGATGACCGGCAGCAGATAGATGAAGCTGTCAACCGTGGTGTAGGCGATGGCATAGAGGCTGACGGGGGCCAGCCAAAGCAGGCTGAAGGTCCGCAGCCGGGGCGCGCGCCGGTCCCAGTCGGCTAATCCCACCAGCGCCACGGCCAGGCCCAGCGGCGTGTATTGGGTGGTCGCCACCCTGGCCCAGGCCGCAACGCGCCCCAAGAGGTCGCCAAGCCCCAGATCCAGAAAGTAGGCTCGATAGGCTGCGCCGCCGGCCAGCCACCAGAGACCGGCCAGGTTGTCGGCATAGCCCCAGTTCACCGGCGGCGGCGGGTCTGCGCCGGCGGCCCAGAGGATGCGCAGGTAAAAGAGACTTCCGGCCAGCCATGCCGTCGCCAGCAGCCCCCATACGCGCCATCCCCCCTGCGCTCGACCGGTCGGCTCGGTCCAGAGCAAATACGCCAGCGCCGGCCAGAACAGGAGGCTGGTCAGGTGATGGGCTATCCCGAGCGCCAGCGCCGTCGCCAGCGTCACCCGGCGAATCGGCTGGGCTAACGCCGCCCAGCCCGCCAACGTGATGAGCAAGGTATGCAGGGCATAGACCTCGGTAATCACCGCCTGGCTCCAGAGCAGAGGCGTCACGGCCCAGGCCAGCCCACCCGCCGCGGCCCAGAGCCAGCGGTCGGGGCGCGGGGCCAGCAGCCTGCCGGCAGCCGCCACGGTCAGACCGACGCTCACTGCGGCGCAGAGCGCGCTCAACAGATTGCCCAGCCGGGCGGGGGCTGCCGTGGTGAAGACCCCCCCCAAGAACAACCAGCCCTGCAACAGCAGGGTGTAGAGCGGATAACCGGTAGGATGGGGCACGCCATTGACGCTGGCGGCGGCCAGCAGGTCGCCGCCGTCGGCGCCATAGTGCGCCCAGGTCAAACCCGGCGCGGCGGTAGTGGTGTAAAGCAACAGGGCCAGCCCTGCCGGCAGAATCAATGCCGCCAGGGCAGCCCGCTGTTTCGCCCAGGCCAAAGGTCCGGCGGAGTTGAGCGCAGCCGGCATGGGCGGTGCAGAGCGGGCAGGCGGAGGCGCATTGCGACCCATGCCGCCCGCGCCTAGGACTACTCGAAGACCGGCAGCTCCACCGGCGGCATGCCGATGGTGATTGCGCCGGTGGTGTAGGCGGCGTTGGCGGCCGTCACCGAGACCAGGTTGTCAATCAGCTCGCCATTGGGCAGGTCGCTGTCTACCTGGATCGTGATCTGGGCGCTGACGCTCACGCCTGCCGGGATCACAGGCCAGCGGAAGATCAGCAACGGCGTCCCGGCAGGGGTATTGATCTGCTCAAAGGCGCCGCCGCCGTCGGCGGACGCGTCCAACAGCGTCAATGCAGCGGGCAACTCGTCGCTCAGCTCGACGCCGGTGATATCCACGGCGTTGGGGTTGGAGAGCCGGATCTCCAGCGTGCCGGTAATGCCCTGCCAGACAAAGGGTGGGTCCAGCGCAAAGTCAATCGCTAGCGGCTGCTCGGCCATTGCTTGCGGAGTGACCTCCGGCGCGGCTGCGGCCCCAGCCTCTCCCACGGCAGGCGCGGCGGCTTCCCCCTCAACAGCCGGCGCGGGCGTATCGCCGAAAAGCGGAATGAGCGTACCGGCAAGGTTGCGGTCAAAACTGGGCGTTAGGAGTTGGGCGCTTACCCACCCTTGGGTTGTGGCGTCAGGCAGACAACAGACATACCACCAGGAGGCATCCTCATTGCGCGCCAGGACGGTTACCTGGGCGCCTGCGACCAGACTGCCCAGGATGGCAAACTCGGTGCCCGGCCCATCGCGCAGATTGAGGGTGGCGACATCCACCACTGCCGTTAGAACCGGGCCGGCCGGCTGGGGCGTCAACGCCAGGAGCGCAGGGTTCGGCGCGGCGCCTGGCTGGCCGGGGGCGGCGCCGGGCGCGCCCGGCTGGCTGGGCGTAGATTCGTCATCCTCATCGCCACGGTCAGGACGTGGGGTTGCCGTGGCGACCGGCTCGCCGCTGTCGGTCGGCGTAGGCCGGGGCACAGTCTGGTTCTGTGGCCGGGCGACGGGTGCAGCCCAGCTCGGCGTGCCGGCCAGCAGCACCGCCAGAAAGAGCGCAGCGACGACGGCCGGCCAATAATGCCGCAGCCATCGGTTCAACACACGCAAACTAGCGCTCAGTCCAAAAGAGCTTATGCCAAATCGGTGACGGTACATAGAAGACCTCCTCTATTCCGGCTCCATTCCGGTGATGAGTCCGGCGCCAAGGCCGGGCCTCGGTATTTGCGCCAGCGCCAAGGGCTGGGCTACCCGGGCAGGCCCAACTCAGTAGGCGCCGCGTCCACGCCAAATGGCGGGCAGCGTTTGCCATAGGATCGCCAGGTCACGGCGCAGACTATAATGGTCAATATACTCCAGCTCCAGCCGGAGCCGCTCGGCCAGCGGCAGCGCGCCGCGGCCGCTGACCTGCATCGGGCCGGTCATGCCCGGCTTCACGGCCAGACGGCGCCGGTGATGGTCTTGGTAAAGCGCCACGATCCGCTCCTCTTCGGGCCGCGGCCCTACGAGGCTCATCTCGCCGCGCAGCACATTGATGAACTGGGGAAGCTCGTCCAGGCTGGTCCGGCGCAGAAACCGTCCGACGCGCGTCACACGCGGGTCATTGGCCAGCTTGAAGGCCGGCTCCGGCAGATGCTCGAGATCGATCAACTGGGCAAGCTGGCGGTCGGCGTCCTGGACCATGCTGCGCAGCTTGAGCATTTGGAAGCGCCGCCCATTTTGGCCGACTCGCACCTGGCGGTAGAAGACAGGGCCGGGCGAATCGAGCTTGATGGCGACGGCGGCCATTGCGATGAGCGGGAGCGACAGGGCCAACCCGATGGAGGCCCCGACCACGTCCAGCCCACGCTTGGCGGCCCGCTTCCAGCCCGGCATGACAGGCCGCCGTGTCGTGGGTGATACACCGGCCCAATGGATGGCGCCGGCCAGATAGCCCAGCCCCAGCGCCAGCGCCCGCACGGCTAATAACAACGGCCCGGCCAGCGCCAGGCGCGGTTGGCGGCGGGCCAGCGCACGCAGGAAGGGCAAGGCCGTAGCGAGAAAGGCGGCGACGGTCGCCAGGAGGGGCCAACGAGTCCAGCGCAACGGGCGCGACCACAGCCCCAAGAGCGCCGGCCCTGCCAGCAGTAGCCCCAGCCCACTGAGCAGAATTTGCAGCTTGAGCGTCTGGGGCGTGTGGCTGTCTTCCACCATCCGCTCCGGGTGGAGCCGGGTCAGCAGCGCCTTCCAGTAACCGATGAAGAATTTGCGGTGGGCATAGTCGCCCAGACTGGCATCATGGAGATGAACCACTTGGGCGGCGGGCACAAAAACCAATCGGTAGCCCTTCTGCGCCAGCCGGAAGCTGAACTCCTGGTCTTCACACGAGCCGCGGAAGATCGGGTCAAAGCCATTGTTCTCTAGGAACAGCGCCCGCCGGTAGGCCGCCGAGTAGGTGTCAATGAAATCAATCTGGCTGCGACCGGCCATGCGGGCATAGCGTTCCTCATACTCGGCCTGGACAAAGTTGGGCACCAGGCCCGTTTGCTCGGTCAGATAAGCGCCTTTGGCCCCCATCACCGCCGGGTCATCGAAGGCCGCCGCCAGCGCCTCCATCCAACCGGCCACGGGCGCACAGTCGGCGTCGGTGAAGAGCACCAGCTCGGCTTGGGCGAGCTGGACGCCGGTGTTGCGGGCAACGCCGGGGCCGCCGTTGGGCTGCCGCGCCAGCCGGCAACGGAGATGGGGATGGCGCTCGATCCACGCCTCGACTTCGGCGGCGGTCGCGTCGGTGGAGCCGTCGTCTACCACCACGATCTCATAATCGTCCGGGCCAAAGCCTCGCTGCCGCGCCAGGGCGTCGAGGCAACGGGTGATGATCCCTGCCCCATTGTAGACAGGAACAATGACCGAGCAGCGCAGGGTGGACGCCGGCTGGCCCTGCGTTGCGGATGCGCCGGTGGGCGAGGTCCAGGCCGGCGAGGGGGGGCTAGGCGGGAGATGCGGGTGGGCTGCCATCATGCGCGGAGTGGCATTGACGCCGAGCGCTGGGTCGCGCGCCGGCCACGCTCAACGTTGCACGCCGACAAAGTCAGCGACAGCAAAGACACGATGGGTGGTGGTGAACTCCGGCCAGCCTGTCACCAGCGTCAGCCGGGCTGTCTGGGTGGGGGCAAAGTAGCTTGCCGCCAACTGCTCATCCTCCGGCGTCGCGCCGGTGATGGGGATCGGCTCGGTCACCTCGCTGATGCGATAGACCCAGACCACGCCATCGCCATCGGTCAAGTAGACTTCCTGGCCCGGCTGCACGACGCCCAGGGCCAGCGGCGCAAAGACAGCCTCGCCGCCGACCTGGCGCCCGCTGATGATGGTATTGCCGGCGCCGCCTGCGCCGGCGCTGTTGATGTGCCAGCCGGCCTTGTCCGTCGGCACATCCCAGACGGTGGTGCGCCTGCCGTCCACCACGCCCAGCCGCCAGCCCATCGCGATGATAGGTACATCCAGGTTGATTGCGGGAATTTGAAGCCGCACCGGTCCGGTCGTCTGGTCGGTGGGCAAGGGTTCGATCTCGGCGACTTCACCCGCCAGGGTCGCCGCCGCAGGGTTAGTCCCGGTGACCACCACGCCCGCGGCCGGCGTGCCCGCCGCCGCCGCGGGCGGTGTGGGGGTGGCCTGGCCTGATTGGCACGCGGCCAGCGCCAGCCCTGCGGTCGCCCAAAGCAGCCCCAGGGAGCGCGCCAATGACCGGCGCCGTGTCCCCTGCGCCAGGCTGGACCAAAGATAGGGCCGGTGGATGGATCGAAGAATACGCGTCATGCAAGGCTCCCTCAGCTCAGGTTGGAGTTGGCTGCCATTCTAGCCAATCCACGAGCTTTCCGCAAGAATCCTGCAAGGATGCGCCGCTGCTGAATTGACGGTTACGCCTTGGCCTCGATCTACGTCATCTACCTAGAAGAAGGAACTAGACAAGGAGCCGCCCATGCCCAACCGCCTCTTTGCGCTGTTGGCCGGCATCGATCGCTATGCCAATTCCGAGCAGGCGCCCCCCTTGCGTGGCTGTGTGGCCGATGTAGAGGGGAGCTATGCGCTGCTGACCAGCCGCTTTGGCGTCCCGCCGGCCCAGGTCCGTCTGCTGACAGCGCGCCTAGACCAAAGCGAGCCGGACGAGGCGCGCGCCAGCCGCGCTAATCTCCTGCGCGGCTGGCAGGAACATCTAGGCCAGGCGGGGTCGGGCGATCTGGTCTTCTTCCACTATAGCGGCTACGGCTCCCAGGCGCGCAGCCTTGATCCTGCCGGGCCGGGCGGGTTCGAGCCTACCATTGTGCCCAGTGACAGCCGCACCCCCGGCGTCTTTGACTTGACCGCACAGGAGTTGGCCGCGCTGAGCCGCCGCATCGAAGGACGGGGCGCGCAGGTCATCATGCTGCTGGACTGCTGCCATACACCCGGCAGCGCCCGCCGGATTGCGAGCGAAGCCGGCGCGGCGGCCGTGCGGCGCTGCCCGCCTGACGGACGGTTGCGCCCTCCGGAGAGCTTGCTCCGTGATGAGGCGGCTACTGATGCAGGGCCTACCCCGGCAAAACACGGCCCCAGCGGCTGGCTGCCGCTGGGCCGACATGTGCTGCTGGCGGCCTGCCGCGATGGCGAAGTGGCCTATGAGTATGAGGCTCCAGACGATGACGGCTGGCGAGGCGCTGTTTCGTACTTTTTTCAGCAGATGCTGGCCGCATCGCCGCCCGGCATCACCTGGGCGCAGCTTCATGACGCCATCTTGGCCCAGCTTCACGCCGTCTATCCCGGCCAAACGCCCCAACTGGAGGGACCGAGCCACCTGGAGGTCTTTGGCAGCGCAGGGCGGGAGAGAACCTCCTTCCTGCTCGTACAAGAGGTGGAGAGCCAGGAATATGTGCGGGTCAATGGCGGCGCGGCAGCCGGCCTGACCCCAGGCAGCCGCCTTGCCCTTTATCCACCCGC
>DATLZJ010000823.1:0-2114 GCA_035574055.1 Caldilineaceae bacterium | reverse complement strand
ACCGCCATCAGCACCTTGTCGGCCTCCAGCGTCTCGACAACACCACTCTTGAGGTTCTTGACCGTGACGCGGACGCCGTTCTCGGTGCGCTCCACCCCTTCGGTGCGGGTGCTGACCAGGGTCTTGATGCCGCTCTTCTGAAAGGCTTTGGTCACTTCACCGGAAACCTCGGGGTCCTCCAGCGGCAAGAGCTGGTCCAGCATCTCGACGATGGTGATCTCCGAACCGTAGGTATGATAGACATAGCCGAACTCCATACCAATGGCGCCGGAGCCGACGACAATCATCCGCTTGGGCACCTCGTCCAGCACCAGCGCATCGCGATACTGGATGATGCGGTCGCCGTCCATCTCAATGCCCGGCAGCCCCCTGGCGCGCGCGCCGACGGCCACAATAAAGTTAGCGGCGCTGACGGTACGGGCCTGGGCGTTGGGCAGAAACTCCGAGGGCTGGACCTCTAGGGTGTGGGGGTCTTTGAAGGCGGCGTGCCCTTCGATCACGTCAATCTTGTTCTTGCGCATGAGGAAGGCGACGCCTTTGTTCTGGCGGGCCGCCACGTCGCGACTGCGCTTCACCGCAGCGCCCCAATCCACCTGAAGGTTATCAAAGGTAAAGCCAAAGTCCTTGGCTGCATGAAGCGTCTCCAGCACCTCCGCATTGTGGATCAGCGCCTTGGTGGGGATACAGCCCCAATTGAGGCAGACCCCGCCCAGGCTCTCGCGCTCGACCACGGCGGTCTTTAGCCCCAGTTGCGCGGCGCGAATGGCGGCCACATAGCCGCCCGGCCCGGTGCCCACGACCACCACATCATAGTCGTAACTGCTCATTCGGTCTCCTCGTTTTGCTCGCAAAGGTCTGCGAGAATGCGTGTATCGTTCTGGTTACTCCAGAACGATCAGTTTTTCTCCTGCAACTGGTAGAGTGTACACCCAATTGCCGTCTAAATCTGGTCGCTAGGCCACTTTTCAAGCCGCTCTTTGACGGCGGCGACAAAGGCGTCGGCCTTGGCGCCATCCAGCACACGATGGTCGAAGCTAAAGCTCAGATAGCACATAGGCCGGATGACAATGGCATCGTCGGCGCTGGGCAGCAGCGAGGCGCTCCCGCTGCGCACCACCGGGCGCTTGGCAATCGCGCCGATGCCGAGGATGCCGGCCTGGGGCTGGTTGATGATGGGCGTGCCGATCAGGCTGCCGGTGACGCCGTGGTTGGTGATGGTAAAGGTGCCGCCGCGGGTGGCGTCGGGCGAGAGCCGCCCGTTGCGCGCGGCATCGGCGGCCTCGGCCACAGCGCGGGCCAACCCTTGCAAGTTCTTCTCGTCGGCATCGCGGATCACCGGCACGATCAGCCCGTTAGGCAGCGAGACCGCAATGCCAATGTGGATGCGCCGCTGAAAGAGAATTCCGCTCTGGCCGCCATCATCCTGGCCGCCCTCGCCGGCAACATAGAAGCGGGCGTTGGCCTCCGGAACCTGGCGCAGGGCTTGGGCCGCGGCGGCCACGAAATAGGGGGTGAAGGTGAGCCGCAACCCCTTTTGGGCAAAGGCCGCCTTGTGCGCCTCGCGGTGCAAGACCACCGCCGTCATGTCCACCTCAAAGACTGTGGTGACGTGGGGGCTGGTCTGTTTGCTCCGCACCATGTGCTGGGCGATGGCCCGGCGCATGGCGTCCAGCGGTTGCAGCCACGCCTCCTGCCCGTCCCACGGCGCTTCTCCGGCGGGCGCGACTGCCGGAGAAGCCGGTTGCTCAACCCGGCGCGCCACATAGGCCAGGATGTCCTTTTTGGTGATGCGTCCCCCCAGCCCGCTCCCCGGCACCGCGCCCAGGTCAATTTGATGCTCGGCGGCGATGCGCGCCACCACGGGGCTGATGAAGGCGCGGCCGCTGGGTTTCTCATCGCCGCGCGGGCGGGCGCCCCTGGCCGCGACTGCGGGCGATGAAGCTGGTAGAGCCGTTGCGGGGGCAGGGGCGGCCTCTGCCGCGACCACTGCGGGGTGGGCCGGCGCGGGGGTGATCGCCGGTTGCTCATCGGCTGCGGCGATGTAGGCCAGCACCGCGCCGGCGCGCACCGTCGTCCCCTCGCCCACCAGCACCTCTAGCAGCGTACCTGCGGCG
>DATLZJ010000822.1:0-4187 GCA_035574055.1 Caldilineaceae bacterium | reverse complement strand
ACAGCCAATACCGCCCCTCCGACCTGTTTGAGGAGTGGGAAGATGAGGAGGGCGGCGGCTTCGACGAAGAGGACGATGGCGGGTTTGCACAGAGTGACTTTGAACAAGGTGAGTTTGATCCAGGCGCCTTCAATGAAAGCGCCTTCGATGAAAGCGCCTTCGATGACGAGTTTGGACCGCCGTCAAAGTTTACGTTCTGAGTGGCAACCGTTTCTGGCAACGCCCAGTTCATTGGGTGAAAATCATCAACAATTTCAAGTAAGGAACATCTTCTATGAGTGATGCGCGCAAACGCTGGCGTGTGGGTTTTATCGGCGCGGGGACAATTGTGCAGCGGGGGCATATCCCGGCCTTTGGCCGGCTCCCGAATACCGAGGCAGTGGCGATCTGTGATGTCAATGAGGCGCGGGCCAAAGCGGTGGCCGCCGAGGCGGGCATCCCCCATGTCTACGCCGATTATGAGAGGATGCTGGCCGAGGTGCAGCCAGATATTGTGGTGGTGGCAACGCCCAATGTCTATCACCAGCAGCAAAGCTATGCGGCGCTGGAGGCCGGGGCGCATGTGCTCTGTGAGAAGCCGCTAGCGCTCACCTATGCCGATGCAAAGGCGATGTTTGAGACGGCAGCGAGGGTAGGGCGCACGCTGACGGTGGGCACCCACTACCGCTGGTCCATGCCCATGCGGGCCGCCAAGGCCCATGTGGATGCAGGCTTTTTTGGGGAAATCTACGCCGCGCGCACGGTCTGGCAGCGTCGCTCAGGCATTCCAGGCTATGGAAGCTGGTTCACCAACAAGGACTTGGCCGGCGGCGGCAGTCTGTTGGATATCGGCGTCCATGCGCTGGACCGGGCGCTCTATCTGATGAATTACCCGATGCCGGTGACGGTGTCGGGGGTGAGCTATGCCAAATTTGGGCCACGCGGGCTAGGGCTGGGCAGTTGGGGCATGGACATTTTGCCGCCGACGGCGGATGCCCGCTATGACGTGGACGACCTGAGCTGGGGCTTTGTGCGCTTTGCCAATGGCGCGGCGCTCCAGTTCCAAGTGGCGTGGGCGAACGCTCTCCCTGAACAGGTTATTACGGAACTCTACGGCACCGACGGCGGAGCTGCGGTGGGCCACCGGGATACGTTGGACCTCTATACGCTGCTCAACGGCCAGCAGGCCAAGATTCAGGTGGATATCCCGCCCGACCCCGTCGGCTCGTATCCGCGGCTGATTGAGAATTTCGTGCGGTATCTGGACGGCGACCCGACGGCGGAGATCGTGACGCCGGCCCAGGCGCTGACCAGTGTGGCGATTGTGGACGGCATCCTCCGCTCGGCGGAGAGCGGCCATGAGATCGCCATTCCTGAGGAGACGCCGGTGTCGGCGCTGCCCGCAGCAGAGCCGGCGCCCAACGGCGCATCAGCCCCTGAACCGGCTACCCCGGAAATCTAGAGTCGGCCAGTCTGCATCAAGTCTAGTATCGGGAGAACACGACGTGAAGCTCAAGGGGACGCATCATATTGCGCTGCACACGCCCAACTTTGCAGCGATGGAAACCTTCTATACCGAGACGCTGGGGTTCCCTGTAGCCAACCGCTGGGACCATCGGGGGATTGTCTTTATTGACATCGGCAGCACCACGATTGAGCTGGCAAACCGTCCGCAGGCGACCGCGGCGGGCGCGCCGGCTGGCGGTTTCCACCACATCGCCCTGGCCGTGGAGAGCGTGGCAGACGCCTTTGCCGAGGTCGCAGCCAAAGGCGTGCGCATTCACCTTGAACCCAAGGATATTGGCGAGGCGGTGATCGCCTTTTTCTACGACCCCGACGGCAACCTGATCGAGTTGTTCGAGGAGAAGTAAGGTGGGGAGTGGGAAATAGGCAGTAGGGGCATCCATTTAGGACTTAGCGACAGACGCGTAGGTGCGGCATCCTTGCCGCGCGAGAGTGCGCATACATGTGTCACAGGCCGGAGCGTGCGGTACAATACCGCACCTACGCGATCGGTATGTCGCTTATTTCGCGAAACTCCTAGGTGAATGTCCAGGGTCAGCAGTCTTCTTCTGCCCTTTGCGTTCTCTGCGTCTCTGCGGTTGATTTGAAAGGGAGCGAAGCGTGGCGTATCGCTACCCGGTGGACATCAAGCACATCTTTATCT
The DNA here is from genome assembly GCA_035574055.1 of Caldilineaceae bacterium. GTDB lineage: Bacteria > Chloroflexota > Anaerolineae > Caldilineales > Caldilineaceae > QEUY01. The sequence goes on along the minus strand of DATLZJ010000822.1, from coordinate 2,041 downwards.
CCGCCGGCCACAACTATTTTGGCAAGCCCAAAGATGGACCCGGCGCGCATCCAACGCTGGATGTAGCTGAAGTCGAGGCGCGGGCAGGCCGCGGGCTGGTCGGGGACCGCTACTACGGCGCGCCGGCCCATTACGAGGCGCAAGTGACCTTCTTTGCCTGGGAGGTCTTTGCTGCGCTTCAGGCCGAGTTCAATCGCCCCGACCTCTCCCCCATCCTCACCCGGCGCAACATCGTGCTGGCCGGAGCCAACCTCAACCAGCTCATTGACCAGGAATTCACGCTGGACTTTGGCGAGCATGGGGTGCGTCTCGTGGGCGTCCATCCATGCAGCCCCTGTGCATGGATGGACGCCATGCTGGGGGAGGGCGCCCATACCTTCCTGCGCGGGCGTGGCGGGCTGCGCGCCCGCGTCCTCAGCAGCGGCGTGATCCGCCGGGGGCCGGCAACGTTGGTCACCGCGCGGGCGCTGGACCTCAGCGCCGCCGCAGCGCCATTAGCTCGACCGCGGCTGCCCTGAGGCCAAGCGCCTGTCGCCAAAGCCGACACACGTCAAATGTCGGAGATCAATGGGGCGTTTGGTCGGTGGTATCGTGGTTGGCGGCTCCTATAATCTAAGGTGGGCGCTGTATACGGGTGCGCTCCTGTGCAACACACAAACCCCGCTGAGTGTTTGCCGGCTGAGGAGGAGGCATGACGACCCGTTTGGGTACTCACCACACGCAACCAGTACGCCAGTTGAACCGGCTGGCCGCGGCGCTACTGGCCCTGTTGCTGGCGATCTTGGCGCTGGCGTTGAGTAGAACGCTGCCGGCCCAGGCCCAGGGGAACCGCCAACTATTCATCCCGCTGGTGCCGGGGGCCGCGACCTCCGGGGCAACGGCTCCGGTCTTCCACGTTCAGCCTGTTCCCAACCAGTACATTGTCGTCTTCAACGAAGTGGCGGTCGAGAGCGCACAGGCTGCCGGCGTCTCGACCGCGGACGCGGCGCAGGCATTGGTGGCTCAACACGGCGGCGAGCTGCTCTACACCTATGACGCGGCCATCCACGGCTTTGCCGCTGCCCTGCCGGCAGAGGCGCTGGCGGCGATCCAGGCTGACCCTCGCGTCGCTTTTGTGGAGCAGGATCAGGTTATTTCCATTGCCGTCACTCAGACCAACCCAGTCTGGGGGCTGGACCGGATTGACCAGGCGGCGCTGCCCCTGAACCAAAGCTATGTCTACAACACCGACGGCGCCGGGGTTCATGTCTATGTCGTGGATACGGGTGTGCGCGCCACCCACACAGAGTTCGAGGGCCGGATCGGCGCGGGCTTCACCGCGGTGCTGGACGGGCAAGGGACCAACGACTGCAACGGCCACGGCACCCACGTCGCGGGGACGGTGGGCGGCAAGCTGGTGGGCGTTGCCAAGAAAGTCATCCTGCACCCGGTTCGGGTGCTGAACTGCCAAGGGTCCGGCACAGTGTCTCAAGTGGTGGCCGGCGTAGACTGGGTTACCGCCAATCACATTGACCCGGCGGTGGCGAATCTGAGTCTGGGCGGTGGGGCTTCGACGGCGCTGGACAATGCCGTCCGCAATGCGATTGCGGCGGGTGTGACCTTTGCGGTGGCAGCGGGCAATGAGAATAAGGACGCCTGCTCGACCTCGCCGGCGCGTGTCAGCCAGGCGCTGACGGTAGGAGCTTCGACGAGCAGCGATGGGCGCGCCTCCTTCTCTAACTATGGTACTTGCGTGGACCTCTTCGCGCCCGGCTCCAGCGTCACCTCGGCCAGCCGGAGCAGCGATACGACCTATGCGACCTATAGCGGCACAAGCATGGCCTCCCCCCATGTCGCGGGGGCGGCGGCGCTCTATCTGGCGGCGAATCCCACGGCCAAGCCGGCGGATGTGGCGGCGGCGCTGGTGAATCACGCGACCCAGAACAAACTTTCCGGCGCGACCTTGGGCAGCGGCTCGCCCAACCGGCTGCTCTATACCGGCTTTATCCAGGCGACGCCGGTAGACACAACGACGCCGACCCATACCCCCACGCCCACCAAT
>DATLZJ010000821.1:0-4072 GCA_035574055.1 Caldilineaceae bacterium | reverse complement strand
GCCACCTCGCTCGTGAGGTAGGTGGCGTCGTTGCCGGCCAGCCGTAGGTGTGTGGCCCCTGCGCCTGCCGATGAGCCGAGGTAGAGGGTATATTCGTCGCCGCCGGCGTTGAGGGTGATGCGGCGCACGAAATCATCTTCTGCGACCTGAAGCTGCTTGTGGCTGGCTGCGGTCTGCGTCACCAGCCGGTCGCCGTTCAGCGCGAGCAGTTTGTCTAGTGATGTGTTGATCTTTTCCTCATTGGCCGGATAGCCGTCGGTTCCGGCTAGGGTCCAGCCTTCCTCGCCTCGCTCCAGCACCACCTCGTTGCCCTCGGCGTCGGCGATGCGCAGGGACGTGACCTCCTCTGCCGTCACGTCGGGCAGCAGCGCCTCGCCGCCGCCAGAGGTCGTGCGGGGCCAGTAGACGACGACCGCCAGCGCCGTCTGGATCACCAGCACAACGGCGAGCGCCAGGTTCAGCCGGTTGAGCGGCAGACGCCTGGCGCGGGCGGGCGATAGGGACTCTGAAGGGATGTTAAGGTCGCTCAAGGGAGACCTCCTGTTCCGTCTTCTCAAGGGCGTTGCCGGTCAGCGCCATTGGTTGCTCGGTGCGCCGGCGGGCCGCCCACCACAGCCCAATGACCACCAGGGCGGCCAGGGCAAATCCGTAGTTGGCAAGCTCCCAGGTAGATTGCTCGCCGGGAGTCAGCGGCTCCAACACGCGCGCATAGGAACCGCGCGAGCGGATATTGAGCAGGTCCAGGTCCTCGACCGACCAATCCACCGTGTTCTGGATGAACTGAAGGCTGTTGAGGTACCGGTCGAGCGAGAGCTGGGACGAAATGGTAAAGACCGTGTCGTTGAGGAAATCCCCACTGCCGATCACCACCAGCCGCGCGGTTGCGGGCGATTGCTTGATGGTGCCGGTGGTGACTGCGGGGGTGGGCGCGGGCGCCCCTTCGGCGGCCTCCGGCTGAGGGATTTCCTTATCGGCAAAGTAGCTGGTGAAGGCGCCGAGCATAGAGACCGCCAGCGGGTGGGAGGCGCGCTCCTCGCCCGGCGGGAAGCCGAACTCCGGATAGGTCGCCGGGTCGGGCTGGATGTTGGTGTCGGCGCGCAGCCATGACTCCGGGCTGGATTTGAGCAGCGTCACCACTTCCTTGTTCTCGGTCTTGGACTCGTCCACGCGCACGGGGGAGACCCAGTTCAGGGTAACGGCGGGCAGGTTGGCGATGATCGGGCTGCCCTGGGCCATCCCGTCGGAGCGCACATCCACGAAGTACGGGTAGTTGAGCGACTGGATCTCCTGGACCTGGAAGCCGCCGACCTCGCGTGCGACGGTGATGGGGAAGGGTTCGTTTTGCGGGTCCATCACCAGCGTCTCTTCCACGTTGACGCCGTAGTGGGCCAGCATGTCGCGCAGGCCGTCCTCGATGGGGGCCAGGGTCAACATGCCGGTGAAGGGGTCGGCGGTAACGCGGTAGTTGCTGCCGGCCACGATGACGGCGCCGCCGCGCATGAGGAATTGGTCAATGGCGTAACGCTGGATGTCGGTCATTCCCTGGGGCGCGACCACCAGCAGCACGTCAATGTCCGGCGGCACTTGACCGTCGGCCAGGTCGAGCGCCCGCACCTCATAATCCTGGCTCAGGTGTTGGAACAATGTGTCCCAGGTGGAGAAGGGCGGCTGCTGCATTTGGCCGAACTGCGCCATCATCGGGTCTGGGCCGATAGTAGGCCGCCAAAGCCCGACGACTTGCAGGAAGCCGGATGAGAAACGCTTGAGCGTAGACTCGATGCTTTGGCGAATGTCCGCTTCCGTCAAATCGCCCGACGGGAAGATCACCTGGCCCTCGTCGCCCACCTCAAGCACCATATGTAGATAGTAACTCTCATCGCCAAAGAGGCTGACGGCAAAGGGCTGCAAGCCATAGGTATCCAGGAGCGTCTGGCGGTTGACCGTGGCATCCGCCGCGTCCGGGTTGATCCGTTCAAAGGTGAATTTACCGTTGGACGAGGCCTGGATTTCCTCTGCGACCTTCTGGATGGTGTCGGGCGCGGCCTGAAGCTCTGCGGGCAGCGTGTCCGGCGTCACAAAGAGGGTCAGCTTGGCCGGCTCAGGCAGCGCGGCCAGCACCGAATCCAGATTCTGGAAGCCATAGACGGTCTTCTTGATGGCGCGCGTCAGGTCATACTCCAGATTGCGCAGGCGCACATCTACCTGACCATCGCGGAAGGACTCGACCTCGATCAGGTCGCGGAAGTTGAGCACTTCGTTTTGGTCGCCATAGCGCACCAGGATATCGAAATAGGCATTGACCAGCCCGGCCTCATAGCGACCGGCGATCTGGAAGGGCGTGGGGCGGATGCCGTAGGTCTGGTTGGCCTCGGCCTCCAGGTCGGGGTTCTGGGCCGGGTCCACGACTTCGACCTTGACCATGCCGCCGCCCGCGACCTCATACTCGCGCAGGGTATCTACGATGCGCGGCACCAGGGGCGCCAGCAGTGGGTGGGTCCGTTCGCTAAAGTAGGCGCGCAGCAGCAGCGGCTCGCGCAGATTTTGCAGCAGGTCGCGGCTCGTCTGCGAGAGGGTGTACTCGCGCTGCTGGGTCAGGTCGAGGCGGGCGCGGCTGAGAGGATAGAGCCAGATATTCAGGAGCAGCAAGTTGATGCCCAGCAGGCTCATCGCCATGACGGCGTTGCGGCGGTAGCCGGCGGTGTTGTGGCCGTGGCTCCATCGTTTAGCATCCAGGGTCAGCACGTTGAGCGCCAGGAAGAGGAGCGTCAGCGAGAGGTAGTAGACCAGGTCGCGCAGGTCCACGACGCCGCGTTCGATGCTTTCAAAGCGGCTGCCGGTGGAGAGGGCGCGCAGCAGCGTGCTGATGGTCTCGCCAAAGAATTCGGTGAGGCCGCGGGTGCCGATCAGGTAGAGGATGCCGCCAAAGACCACCGTCAGGATCAGCGCCACCAGGTCGTTGCGTGTGCGTGACGAGATAAAGAGGCCCAGCGCGGCATAGGCGGCGGCCATGAGCAGCGCCGCCAAATAGCCGCCGATGACCGGCCCCCAGTCCAGGTTGCCCAACATGGCGACTGTGACCGGCAGGGAGAAGGTGAGGGCCAGCGCCAGCGCCACCAACGTCATGACCGCCAGGAACTTGCCCAGGACCAACTGCCAGTAGGGCACGGGCAGAGTCAACAGAATCTCCAGGGTGCCCGATTGCGCCTCTTCACTCCATTGGCGCATGGTCAAGGCGGCGACCAGAAAGATCAGGAGAACGGGCATCCAGCGGAAGAGGGGGCGCACGTCGGCGATGCCGCGGGCGAAGAAGGTGTCCACCCAGAAAAAGGTGAACAGGGTCGCCGCCAAAAAGACCCCGATGAAGATCAGGGCCATCGGCGAGCCGAAGTAGCTGTTTAGCTCTTTGCGCGTGACAGCAAGGATCTGTTTCATGGCATCTGTCCTTCGGGAACCAGCTAGGCGCTCGTGACCAGGCTGTTAAAGACGCTTTCCAGGGTTTTGACATCGCGGCGCAGCTCGCGCACCGGCCAGGCGCGTTCGCGCGCCACTTGGTAGAGGACGGGGCAGAGGTCAATCTCCTGGGCGCCAAGCACCCGGTAGGCGGGGTAGCCATCCACCGAGCGCATCGGCTCCAAGCCGCGCACCCCTTGGACCGCGCCTAGCTCCTTTTCCAGACCGCTGACCTGGTCTTGCAGGACCAAGATGGCGTCGGCGGTGGCGGCCAGCTCCGAGATACGGGCGTCGGCCTTGATCTCGCCGTTGAGCAACATGATCACCCGGTCGCAGAGCGCCTCTACCTCCGATAGGATGTGGGTTGAGAAAAGGATGGTGCTGTGGCGGGCGAGGCGTTGGATCAGCCGGCGGATGTCGAGGATTTGGGTAGGGTCAAGACCAATGGTCGGCTCGTCGAGGATCAATAGCTTGGGCTTGTGTAGGATGGCTTGGGCCAGGCCCACACGCTGGCGATACCCTTTGCTCAGCTCGCCGATGGGGCGGGTGAGGTGGTCGGCCAGGTTGGTGGCATAGACGGCTTCCGAGATGTGATCCACCTGCTCGTCTGCCGGAATGCCGC
>DATLZJ010000820.1:0-6139 GCA_035574055.1 Caldilineaceae bacterium | reverse complement strand
AAATCGTTCCCTAGACGACCAGGGCCATGCCGTCGCTGCCGGTATCCGCGCCGCCGCGCAGCGCGCCCGTGACCGGGTCAATGGCGATGGCATGGACCAGCCCAAAGCCGCCGTGGCTCTGGGGGATATGGACGATGGGATGGCGCTTGCGCACCTCGGCGCAGACATATTCCGGGATGCGGAGCTGGGCGCGGATGGATTCCCCCTGGCAGTCAATGCGCGGCGCGTGGGTCGCCTCCAATGGGGACATGCCAAAGTCCAGCACGTTCAGGATCACCTGGAGGATGGAGGTGATGATGCGCGTTGCGCCCGGCGCGCCTATCACCAACACCGGCTGATGATCCTTATAGACGATGGTGGGGGCCATGCCGGTGGTGCGACCCTTGCCCGGCGCGATGGAGTTGGGGTGGCCGGGCAGGGGATAGAAGTTGATCATGGAGTTGTTGTACATAAAGCCCATGCCGGGGGTGATGACGCCCGATGAAGCGCCCAACGAATGGGTGAGCGCGACGCAGTTGCCTTGGGCATCTACTACTGTGACATGGGTGGTGGTCGGGCTGCCCATCGGCGCATAGCTGACTTCGATGGCCGCGCCGGCGTCAATCCGGCTGCGCCAATAGGCGGCTCGCTCCTTGGACATCATCCACGCCTGGTCTACCTCCACGAAGTTGGGGTCGCCCATGTGTGGGTTGCGGTCGGCGAAGGCGGCCTTCATCGCCATGCCCAACGTGTAGATGTACTCCGGTGTATTGTGGCCGAGCCGCGCCAGGTCGTATCCCTCCAGGATGTTGAGCATGGCGATCAGGGTCGGCCCACCGTGGGGCGCGGCGGCGCTGGTAATGGTGTAGCCCCGGTACGCGCCGGTGACGACCATCTCCTCGCGCAGCCGGTAGCCGGCCAGGTCTTCGGCGGTGACATAACTGCCATTGGTTTCCAGATCGGCGGCGATGGCCGCAGCCATCTGGCCGGTGTAAAAGTCGGCGGGGCCGCGTTCGGCCAGGCGGCGCAGGCTGGCCGCATAGTCAGGGTTGCGCAGCCGCTCCCCCTTGTCGTAGGGTTCCCCGTTGTCCTTCAGATAGATGCGGCTCGCCTCCGGGTTGAGCCGGATGAGGTCCAGCGCCGACAGGTCCTCCGGGTAGGTTGCCTTGCGTTTCCAGCCGTTGGCCTGGTGCTCCGAGACAACCCAGCCCTCTTCGGCGATGCGGATGGCCGGGGCCATGGCCTCCGCCCAGGAGATCGTTCCCCAGCGTTCGAGGATGGCGCTCATGCCGGCCACCCAGCCGGGCGTGCAGATGGAGGTGTAGCCTGCGGCGTTCACCCTCCCCTCCAAGAAGAAGCCCCAGCCGTCGGGGTTGGGCCGGATGATGCGCGAGGTCCACATATCGGGCGTCGTCTTGCTGCCGGCCAGCGCAGGCGCATCCAGTCCGATGGAGCCGGGTCGGTCTGCCAGATGGAGGTTGACCAGCGCATAGCCGCCGATGCCACACATATGCGGGTCAATAATGGACTGGACAAAGGCGCAGGTGACGGCCGCGTCAATGGCGTTGCCGCCGGCCATGAGCACTTTGGCGCCCTCCTCGACGGCGAGCGGTTGGGGCGCGACAATGGCACTGGGCATGATCGGTCTCCCTAAATGGTTCAAAACCGTTGGCAATTGGCAGGGCAAGGGGCGCCCTGGTTGATGGGGCCAGTATAGCACAGGCGGCAGGAGATGAGCGGAGGGGAGAATGATTTGGCGGCGACTATTGCCGCTCGGTACAATGGAGCAATGCGAATGACGATGGATTGCCAGTGGCCGATGGGGTATAATCAAGCGTTCAGAGAAGGGACGGGCGGGCCATGACCGGGGGCGCGCCGCGCCTCGTGCTGGCTTCGACCAGCCCCCGGCGACAGGCTTTCCTGCGCGAGCTAGGCTTGGCATTTACCGTCGCCGTGGCCGATGTAGACGAGACGCCGCTGGCCGGCGAATCGCCCACGGGCCTGGCGACGCGGCTGGCCGAGCGCAAGGCACAGGCAGTCGCCGCGCAGCTCTCCGGCCAGGGGCGCGCGCTGGTGATCGCCGCCGATACGGTGGTTGCGCTGGACGATCAAGTGCTCGGTAAACCTGTAGACGCCGCGGAGGCGCGGTGGATGTTGGCGCTGCTGCGCGATGGGCCGCATCAAGTCCATAGCGCGGTCAGCCTGTTGGATACCGGTCGCGGCGTGCAGAAGACGCGGCTCTGCTCGACCACGGTGGTGATGCGCGCCTACAGTGACGAGGAGATAGACGCCTACGTGGCGACGGGGGACCCGCTGGACAAGGCAGGAGCCTATGCCATCCAGCATCCGGTCTTTGCGCCGGCCAGGGCGCTGGTGGGCTGTCTATCCGGCGTGGTGGGGCTGCCGCTGGGCGTCCTGCGCGATCTGTTGCTGGAGGCAGGCGTCGCCGTCGGGCCGGTGGCGCCGGTCTGTGAGCGGCAGGGAGGCTTCCCTTGCTGCCGCCGGGTGCAGGAGCCGGTCGCGTCGCAGGTAGACCCGCAAGCGTGAGTGCAATGGAGGCAAGTCCAATCGCTTGAGCAAGAGAAGGGATGACGGCTATCAAGAGTATGAGGACTACGAGGGCTATCGCGCCCGCGATCTCACCCGCCCGCGCAAGCCAAAGCCCAAGCGTGAGCCAGGCAACTTGTTGCGCGGGATTGTCGTGCGCGCCCGCGGCCATCATTACGATGTACGGGTGCTAGACCAGGCCGGCGCGCCCGGCGGCGAGCTGCGCACGGTCGAGGTGCGCGGCCGCCTCTTGCTGGAGCGGGGACGCGATACGCTGGTGGCGGTGGGCGACTATGTCTGGATGATCCCTGAGGGGGAGCGGGGCGGGCGCATTGAGCGGGTCGAGGAGCGCCATAGCGTCTTGAGCCGGCAGCATCCGGGGGAAAGCCGCCCGGCGGAGGATGTGATCCTTGCCAACCCGGACCAGGTGTTGATCGTCTTTGCCGTTGCCGAGCCGGAGCCTCACCTGCGCATGTTGGATCGCTTCTTGGTGATTGCCGAGGCCAACGAGCTGCCCGCCATCATCTGCGCCAACAAGGTAGACCTCGCCAGCGCGGCCCGCGCCCAAGAGCTATTCTCTCTCTATGAGCAGATCGGCTACCGGGTGATCTATGCCAGCGCCGAGACCGGCGAGGGGGTGGACGAGTTGCGAGAGCTGTTGGCCGGCGCAGTCACCGTGTTGACCGGGCCGAGCGGGGTGGGCAAGAGCAGCCTGCTCAATGCCATCCATCCGGCGCTGGCCGTGCAGGTTGGGGACTTGCGTGAGTTTTTGCACAAGGGCCGCCATACCACCCGCGCCGCCCAGCTCTATGCCTTGCCCTTCGGTGAGAATACCTTTGTGGCCGATACGCCCGGCATCCGTGAGCTGGGCCTCTATGAGATTGATCCGCAGGCGCTGGGCTTCTATTTTCGGGAATTCGTGCCCTTTATCCATGACTGCCGGTATCCCAACTGCACCCACGACCATGAGCCGGGCTGTGCCGTGCGTGCGGCGGTGGCTGAGGGGAAGATTGCGCCGGTGCGCTATGATAGCTATTTGCGGCTGCTGCACGGCGAAGAGTAACGCCGGTGGGAGAGCCGCTGTGAGGAACGCCATTCTGCCATGAGCGATTATCTAGCCGACTTGAACCCACAGCAGCGGCGCGCCGTGCAGACGGTGTCGGGGCCGGTGCTTGTGCTGGCCGGCCCCGGCTCCGGCAAGACGCGCGTGCTGACCCGGCGCATCGCCTACCTGATTGACGAGGCCGGTGTTGCGCCCTGGAACATCTTGGCCGTGACCTTCACCAATAAGGCGGCGCGCGAGATGCGCGAGCGGGTGGAGCGCCTGGTGGAGGACCGCTTCGGCGCGCCGCTGCCCGGCCAGCCGCCGCGCTTGGGCGGCCTGACCATCGGCACCTTCCACAGCGTCTGCGCCCGTGTGCTGCGCATCGAGAGCGACGCCATCGGCTTCGAGCGCAACTGGCTCATCTACGACACGGCGGACCAGTTGGCGCTGCTGCGCAGCCTGCTGCGCGACATGAATCTGGACGAGAAGCGCTATACTCCCCAGGCCGTGCGCGCCCATATTAGCCGTCAAAAGAATGAGCTGGTAACGCCGGATACCTACGTCGCCAACAGCTACTTCGAGGAGATCGTCGGTCGCGTCTACCGGCGCTACCAAGAGGCGCTCCACGCCAACAATGCGATGGATTTCGACGACCTGCTGACCCGCACCACCCTTCTCTTGCGCGACAACCTGGAGGCGCGCATCAAGTATCAGGAGAAGTGGCGCTATCTGCTGGTGGACGAGTTTCAGGACACTAACACCGTCCAGTATGAGCTGTTGCGGCTGCTGGTCAACGAGCCGGCGGGACAGCGCAACCTGTTCGTCGTCGGCGACGAGGACCAGTCCATTTACCGCTTCCGCGGGGCCGACTATCGCAACGTCCTGCGTTTCCGCGAGGACTATCCTGAGGCGACGGTGGTGCTGTTGGAGCAGAACTATCGCAGCACCCAGAGCATCCTTGACGTTGCCAACGCGGTCATCGCCAACAACCGCAACCGCACGCCCAAGCAGCTCCACACCGAGAATGGCCGCGGCCTCGCCGCGACGGTCTACGAAGCTTATAACGAGGTCGAGGAGGCCGCTTATGTGTTGGACGAGATCGAGCGCCTCACGGCGCGCGGGGAGTTCGGCCCCGGCGATATTGCGGTGATGTATCGCACGAATGCCCAGAGCCGCGCGCTGGAAGAAGCCTTCGTCATGCGCCAGATGAAGTACAAGCTCGTGGGCGGCACCCGCTTCTATGAGCGGAAGGAGATCAAGGATGCGCTGGCCTATATGCGCTTGATCCACAACCCCGCCGACAGTGTTTCGCTGGACCGGATCATCAATGAGCCGGCGCGCGGCATCGGCCCCAAGACGCTCGACGCGCTCAAATCCTGGGCCGCGGACCTGGGCGTCAACGTCTATACCGCCCTTCAGCTTCTGCACCACGGGCCGGAGCATGTCAGCCGCTCCCAGACCATCTTCCTGCCCTCGGCGGCCTATGAGCCGCCGCCATTGGGCAAGCGAGCCGAGCATGCGCTGGTGGACTTCGCCGCCATGCTGGAGCGGTGGGTGGCCCAACAGCAGGCCGGCCACTACGAGAGCGTCGCCGAGCTGCTGGATACGGTCTTGCAGCAGTCGGGGTACATTGATGCCCTGCGCGACGGCACCGACGAGGGCGAAGAACGCTTTGAAAACCTGCAAGAGTTGCGCCAGGTTGCGGCTGAGTACCGGCCCGGCATGGTCGGGCTGCAAGAGGGGCAGAGCGCGCTGGCCCTCTTCTTGGAGGAAGTCAGCCTGGTCAGCGACGCCGATGAGGTGGAAGAGGGGGCCGGCGCGGTGACGTTGATGACCCTGCACACCGCCAAGGGGCTGGAGTATCCGGTAGTCTTTATCGTCGGGATGGAGGATGGCATCCTGCCCCACAGCCGCAGCCTGGAGAGCGGCGACCCGGAGGAGATGGATGAAGAGCGGCGGCTCTGTTATGTGGGCATCACCCGTGCCAAAAGGCGGCTCTATCTGGTCCACGCCTTTAAGCGCGGCCTCTGGGGCGGCAGTGAGGTGCAGCGGCCCAGCCGCTTCCTGGAGGAGATTCCTACCGATTTGCTGACAGGGATGGTGGACCGGCGGGCGCGGCGCGAAGCCGCCTATAGCCGGGCGACGGCCTGGGATGTGGACGATGACCGGCCGCGGCGCGGCCGGCGCACAGGTGACGATACGTGGGCAAGCAGCCCCTCGCGCCAGGAGCGGGGGCGCTCGCAGCAAACCTACTGGTCGCCCGGCAGTGAGAGCCAGACCGGCAGCCGTCCGGCAGCCAGACCTGCCAAAGCGGACGGGAAAGCAGATAAGGCGGCTGGAAGCTTGCAGTTCAAGCGCCGTGACAGTGTGCAGCACCCCAAGTTCGGCGTCGGCACAGTCATTGAAAGCAACCTGGTTGGCGGCGAGGAGGAGGTCACGGTGGCCTTTCCGGGCGTGGGCATCAAGCGGCTGTTGGCGGACCTGGCGGGGTTGAAGAAGCTATGACGACTGCTCCCGGCCACCAGCAGGTTGGTTCGCCGCCGCTTGCTCCGGTCTCGCCCCCCGTCC
>DATLZJ010000819.1:0-3628 GCA_035574055.1 Caldilineaceae bacterium | reverse complement strand
GATGACCGGCAATGGCGGCTCCCATCGTACCGGCCCCAATGACGGTGACGCTCTCGATTCCATACGGCATGGATCGCATGCTCCTTAGCTGTGGACTCAACAGAAGGGCGAGGCTGGTCTGGGCATACAACCTCTGGCTGCGGGCAGTGTCGCAGGCCCATGTTTTGGCGCGGTTGCCGCTAGGCTGCCGGCTGCTCGCTCGGATCGGGGAGGGCGCTGTGTGGCTCCAAATGGACCAACACCTCGCTCACATTGGGCACAGCGGCGCGGATGGCCTCTTGCAGCCGGGTGCTTAGCTCGTGCGCCTCCGTCACCGAAAGATCGCCGTTCACCAGCGCCTCCAGGCTGATAAAGAGCTTGCCCTCTACCTGCCGAACCTGGATGTTGTGCAGGTCGGTCAAGCCGGGAACGGTCGCCGCGGCCTGGCTAATGGCGTCATAGATGCGCTGCTGCAAGCCGCTGCTGACCCGCGCCGTGGGCAGGATTTCCATATTCGCCAGCTCAATATGGCTGTGGATCGAGTTCAGCTCCGGGCGGCGCTCCAGCAGCGTCTCTTCCAACTGGTCCACCAGTGCATGGGCCTCGTTAAGGGAAAGATTGGGATCCACGCCGACATGCAGGTGCAGGCTGAGCTGATGGTCTACCGAATGGACCCAACATTCGTGAAGGGCGATCCCCAGCTCCTGGGCGGCCAGTTTGGTGGAGGTATAGAGGTCGGCGGCGCTGTCTACATCGCGCTGCGCCTCTGCGTGAACGGTGACATCGCCCACCCCCGGCAGCGCCAGCAAGCGCCGCCGCACCTCATCGGCGATGGCGTTGGCGTCTTGCATGGTCAAGTTGGGCGCAACCCGTACATGCAAGTCAATTGCGACATTATCTGCCGGCCCGCGACTGCGAATGCGATGGTAGCTCGCGACGCCTTCCACACTCGCGACGACTGCGCCGATGTTCTCTTCGGCTAAGGGCGCGCGGTCTACCAACGCAGGAATGTTCTCGCGCACCGTATCCACACCGACTTTGGCAATGAAGAGCGCCACGGCCAGCGCCACCAACGGGTCGGCCCAGTCGTAGCCCAACGCCACCGCGCCCAACCCGGCCAACACCGTCGCGCTGACGCCGATGCTGGCGAGGGTATGGCGGGCGTCGGCCAGTAGCACCTCGCTCTCCAACTGCCTGGCCTTGCGCCGCTCCCATATCCCGGTGGCGGCCTGGAGCAGGCCGCCGAGGATCAGCGCCGCAATGCTCCAGCGATTGACCGATAGGCTGGCGCCGGTGAGCAGCCGGTCCACCGCAGTGCGGCCTACCTCCCAGGCCGTGATCAAGAGCGCCGCCGCGATAAAGAGCGCCGCCAACGTTTCATATTTACGGTGACCGTAGGGATGCTCCTTGTCGGGCGGCCGGCTGCTGACGCGCACGGCCAGCAAGCCCACGATGTTAGAGATGCCGTCGAAGAGAGTATCAAGGCCGTCGGCGACCAGGCTCAGGGCGCCGCTCCAGAGGCCGACGGCGAGCTTGGCGACCGCCGCCGCCAAGTTCAGCGCAAAGGTAATGGCGAGCACCCGCTGAATCGCGCCATAGTCACGTGTCATGCAAAAATCCCCACTTCCACCGCTGAACCGATCTGCGTCCAAGCCGCCACAGGGGCGAGCCTCCCCCTATCGAGCTTTTTTGGCTTGGATGATCGGGAACTGGACGGCAGGCAGGGCGTCAACGCGAGCGGGCGTCAACGGATCACCCAGCAGCAAAAAGGTCCGGTTGATATCTATACAGCATGGGCTGCTCCTCAGAATCTCTGAATAGCCGCCTTGCGTCAGCGCGCCTAGCTTGGCCTGCAGCCGCGGCGACGACCAAAGCACCTGATAGAAGCCCTTCTGGAGCGCATCATGGCCGTGGGCGACCCCCAGGCCCGCCGGCCCCCACACCGCCACAGCGCCGCCATCGTCGTGCAGGAACAGATGCTCGTCGAGCGTAAAATGATAGGGCGCAGGGATGGGAAATTGGCTGGTGTAGCAGGTCATCGAAAGCGCAATGAAGGGCATCGTCCGATTGTGGAGCTGCTCCACATCCCACAGCCCCATCATGCGCTTATCCGAGTTCGGCTCGCTGCTGGCCGCCAGCCGCGCCCATTGCCAGTGATTGCTGTGGCCGGTGAAGGTGACCAACCCCACGCCGCCGTTCATCTGTTGGATGGTGCGCTGTAGCGCATCATCCGGATCGGTGATGAACCAGGGCGCCAGACTCTCGATGAAGGCGCGCAGATCGGCGTTGAGCCGGCTGAGATCGGTCACGCCGCTGAAGTAATTGCGGATAACCTGTACGCCGGGCGGCATCAGCCGGATGATCCCTTCAACAAATTGGGGAAAGTTGCCGGCGTTGTCTATCTCGCCGTCGGGCCGGACATAATCGTCTACCAACTGGAGCGAGCGCCGGCGCCATAGGGCCAGCGTATCCGTGGCCTGCTCATAGTCCACAATCTTCTTGACCACCGCTTGCAACTCGGCGGCGTCGGCGACGGGAAACCGGCCGATCCAGATATCGAGCAGGAAGGCGCTCTCCGCCAGCGGGTCGTCGCCGTCGAGCTGGCCGTAACAGTTGTCACAGGCGGTCTCGTTCAACCACGGGTCAACCTTCTCTGCCAGGAAGGGCGGGATATGGTTGGGGTTGTTGTGGCCCAGGTAGTTCCAGGGGTCCCAGGTGCCGTCGCCCACCAAGACCGCCGCGATAGGCGCAGGCGACCAGTTGCCCACCACATAGCGCAGAAAGCTCCGGATGGCCCGCGGGTCCACCCGTCCATCGCTCCAGGCGTCATAGATGGCCTGCGGCGTCACCACAGCCACGGTGTAGCCCTGGCTACGCCGCCACGCCACCAGCGGCTGAAGCGCAGGTTGGAGCGAAGCAGGCGCAATGTAGACCGTATGGGCGCCCGGCGGGCCAAAGTCCACCGGCGCATGGGCGGCCACGCGTGGGGTCCAGACAACGCCCTCGCCGCTCAACAGATAGCGCCGCGCTTGTGGCCCATCCTGAAAGCTGGCGCCGTCGGGCAGTGTAACAATGACCGGACGCAGCGGGTCGGTGATGTCGTAAAGGGTCGAGTTGGGCGGCAGATTGCTCAACTGGTAGCGCCAGCTCCCGTCCACACCGGCAAAGATCGCGCCCTTGCCGCCAAAATCCAGGCTGACCGGCAGGCGATAGTCAATGGCGTCAAAGAGCGCCTGTACTTTGTCCTGCGCCGGGAGCAGCGTCACGGTAAGCGAGTCGGCAGGCTGCGACGGGCGATACGTGCGGGTAAGGTTCTGCGGTTGTTTACAGTCGCCGGCAAAGTCCACCGGCCAGTCGTCGCCGTCATCGGTCTGGACAAAGCCGCCGGCCTCCACCCGGAGCCGGTGATAGACCACCGAGCAGTCGCCGGACAGGCCGGGGCGAACATTGAGCGCACTTAAGTGCAGGGTCACTTCCATGCCGTTCTCGCTGAAGAGGGGCAAGCGATGGGCCAGCGAGGCGGTGAAGCCCTGGGCGTCGCCTTGGGCGGGGTCAACAGTCGCGCTGAGATGGAACCAGTGATCGCCGTCGGCCCCGGCAACGGTCGAGTTGTAGACAATGTTGGCGCGCCAGCGACCATACTCCAGTG